>JANLVM010000599.1:0-2532 GCA_031364015.1 Gemmatimonadaceae bacterium | reverse complement strand
GCAAATACCAGTCCGCCGCGATGGGTGAGGAACGCGGAAGCGCCGCCGCCCGCACTGCGGATCCGGACCGAATCCTGAACGGGGACTGGCGTTCCCAGGACCTTGCGACCGTCGAACAACACGGCCATGATCATGCCGTCGTTGCGCACGTACACGAGATGGCCGGCCACGACACCTAACGGCTTCGTCCCCAGCACGCCTAACGGCGTGACCGTGCCGTCATCGATCGACGCGACGGCGATTTCCGCCGTTTCCAGGGCGCCGTACCAGATGCTGAACAATACGGTCCGGCCGTCCTTCAGCACGCGTGGAAAGATGTGACTCAGTTCTTTCCTGGTGCTATCGACCCGCGTGAAATACTGCGGCACACCGCCGCTGGTCGCACTCACGCGACTGAGGCCCATCAGTCCCTCCTGAACGCCGGCGCCAATCACGATCTCATCGCGAGTCGTCCAGTCGATCCCGCCGTCATCGGGAACGTCGGCGAGGGGGATCGCTGCCGCTCCACCATCGATGGGAACCTTGACGATCTTCCTCCGGTTCCCAACGAACGCGACCCATTTTCCATCCAGGGAAAAGACTGGCGCCTGCGCGCTGACCGCCCCCGGCATCATGCGGGCCCTGAGCTGATCCAGGCGCCGGAGATAGATCACTTGGCCACTCATGGCCGATGACAGCGACCCATCGCCGGGCGGCCCGAGGTACACCACGGATTGTCCGTCGGGCGATAACGCCGCCGCTCCCCTGGGCGCGATGTCTTCATCCACGCCGGCATTGAGCCCGCGTATCGACTCGACCACGCCGGTGATCTCCACGCGGATCGGGAAGTTGTCGACCGAGGCCCCTCGTTGTTTCGCCACCACACCGAGTGTAATCGCTAACGCCACCGCGATCGTTGCAAGACCCAGTACGAGCGGATCACGCCACCTCGGTTTCGCCACGCGTGCGTCGAAGGCACGCGTCGCTGCCGCGCGAGTCAGGCCGCGATCGTTGAGTGCCGCCGCAAATTCGTGCGCACTTGCAAACCGATCCGCGGGCAACTTGGCGAGCGCTGTCAACACGGCGGCTTCGAGCTCCGGCGGCACCGTGTCGCGCACGGTACTTGGCGGACTGGGTTTTTCCGTCAGCACCTTGGCAACGATCGCCTGCACGCTCGAGCCGGTGAATGGCGGATCGCCAGTCAGCATCTCGTAGGTCACTGCACCCAACGCGTAGATGTCGCTGCGAGCGTCGATGGTGCGTTCGCCCATGGCCTGCTCAGGGCTCATGTACTGGGGAGTGCCGAGCGAAAGACCCGTCTGGGTCATGCGTTGTCCGCCGGCGTGCTGCACGGCGAGCGCAATGCCGAAGTCGGCGACTATCGCGTGGCCGCCCTGAAGCAGGATGTTCTCCGGCTTGATGTCGCGATGCACGACTCCGAGCGCGTGCGCATGGGCCAGCGCATCGGCGACTTCGCGCGCGATCCGCACCACATCATCGATCGGCAGTTGCCGTTCTCTCGTCAGGCGGTCGCGCAGCGTCTCGCCGGTAACGAGCGGCATGACGTAGTACAGCAGTCCATCGCTGCTTCCGCTGTCGAGCAGCGGCAGGATGTGCGGATGCTGCAGTCTCGCCGTCGTCCGGATCTCGGTGAGAAAACGCTCCGAGCCCAACGTCGCGCCCAGGTCGGGATGCAGTACCTTGATGGCGACATCGCGATCGTGCTTGACGTCGTGCGCGAGATACACTGTCGCCATGCCGCCCGCGCCGAGCTCGCGCTCGATGCGGTACCGGTCGGCAAGGGCGGAGGCGAGTCGATCGACGCTCACGGCCGCGCCGCCTGCGCCATCCGCTGGCGCAATTCGTCCAACCAGCCGGTGACCACGACGATGCGCTCGCGCTTCGACGACGGCCGTGCCAATGCAACCACTTCCCCCGAGACCAGACTCGCATCAAATTCGCGATCCGGATTCCCGGTTCGGTACGGGAACGCGAACACCTTCTCGCGGCGCGTGACCTCGAGACGAGGGGTAAACGCGAGCGAGATCGACACGAGGCCTCCACCGCCGCCAGGAACGCCCGCGATCACTGCCGTTCCATCTTTCGACCACGCCGGTGCGCCTCCACCGTCGGTCGTGAGCTGAAGCCGCGTCGACGGATTGTCGACGTTCACGACGTACACTTCGGTCCGGCCGGTTTCCGTACTGGTGTATGCCATCCATCGGCCGTCCCGCGACACGTTGGGCATCAGTTCGTCGGCCGGCGAGTTGGCGAGCATGCGCGGCGCGGCCAACCCGTCGATCGGCATGAGCACGATGTCGTGTCGGAATGCGCTACCGATCACCGCGACGATGTGTTTGCCGCCGGGCGCGAACTGAAAGCGGTACGGCGCACGGCCCGGGACGCTGATCCGTTCCGGTGACCCGCTTCCATCTGCGCGTTGCCACACGAGCGTCGAGCCGGTGCTGTCGGACCGAATCCATCCCACGCGACTCCCGTCGGCGCTCCACTCCGGCGATCCATTGACGCCGTCACGCGTGAGGCGAAGCGGTT
>JANLVM010000566.1:0-6265 GCA_031364015.1 Gemmatimonadaceae bacterium | reverse complement strand
TCGTCGCGTCGAACTGCTGGTGCCCGTACCAGGCGCGGAACATCGCAGGCGACTCGACACGATTCTTAGCCGCTACCTGACCGATCCGACCGGGTGGGAGCTCACCGCGAGCGGCACATACGAACCACGGTCTGGTCACGGCATCGGCGCGCAGGTCACACTGGCGGAAGCATTGTGAGTCCGCGCCAAATCCGGCGTGGGGTACCAGCCCTGCCTACCGCCGCATCGCGCACGACTGTCCATTCAGCGGGCGTGTGTTGTCCTCAATCGGGGAATCTCAATGGCTACTATTGCTGTTAAGTCATTGCTGTCCAATACTTTGTCATAGGGTATGAAATATGCGGGTGATGGTGTCGGTAGTCACACATCCGTCCTTTGCCGGAGCGGCAACAATGATCCGTCGACCGTTCGCCCTGCTCACCACGCTCTCGCTCGCCACCCTGACGTTGGCGAATTCGACGTTCGCGCAGTCTCGCGTGCCGCCAGCCGAGTACGCCGACGAAACGCCGCGATATTCCGCCAACCAGCTCGATAACCTTGTCGGGCCAATCGCCTTGTATCCCGACGCCTTGCTCGCCCAGGTGCTCGTCGCGGCGACATTTCCCGATCAGGTTGAAGATGCGGCCCGCTACGTTCGCGCGAACGGCACCGCCGGTATCGACGACCAATCGTGGGATGTCAGCGTGAAGGCCGTCGCGCATTACGCGTCGGCGCTCAACATGATGGACACCAAGTCTGACTGGATGGCGACACTGGGTCGTGCGTATGCGAATCAGTCCAGCGACGTCATGGCCGCCGTGCAACGCATGCGGGCGATGGCGGCCCAGCACGGCAATCTCGCATCGACGCCGCAGCAGCGCGTCGTGACCGAAGGAAACAACTACGTCATCGTACCGGCGCAGCCGCGGGTGATTTACGTACCGGTGTACGATCCGATTGTCGTCTATCAGCAGCCGATATTCGGCGTAGGATTTGGCCCCCGGTACTGGTCGTCCGGCATGGGATTCCCGATTGGCGGATGGCTGACGTACGATTGCGATTGGGATCTGCGTCGCGTGTACTACAACGGCTGGAATGATGCGTACTACGAATACGGTGGCGGATGGCGCGCGCGCTCGCGGCCCTTCATACAGATCACGAACGTCTATGTGAACTCGCGTTACCGCAACGTGTATGTCAACCGCGACGTTTATCGTCGACCGATCAACTACGGCAACGTCGATCGTTACGCGGGCGTACATCGGGACACGTATTTCGACAGTCGCCGTGACGGTTCGCGTGATGGTTCGCGTGATGGTTCGCGTGATGGTTCGCGTGATGGTTCGCGTGATGGGCGCGATGGCGCACGTGGCCGCGATGGGGATCGCGATCGAACGAATGTCGGGAGTACCGGTCGCACCGCGCAGCCACGGGACGAGCGTCCGGTGGCTACACCCGACGGCTATCGCAACGGCGGATCCGATCGAGGGGCTGCGCCTCGTCAGTCGCCACCAGGCGCGTCGAGACCGCAGGTGTCTGCGCCCGAGCCACGACGCAACGAACCGCGTGCGCGAGATATGAGCGTCGCTCCGGACGAGCGCCGCGCGGCTCAGCCACGCAATGACGCACCACGCAACGACGCACCACCCCGCGAACGTCAACAGCCGGTCCCTCGTCAGGAGCAGCCTCGTCGGGAGCAACCCCGTCCGGAGCAGGCACGACCAGCGCCGTCGGCACCAAGTGGTGAGCAACGTTCGGCGAAACCCCGTGGTGCGCGCGGGGGCAGCGCGGACAACCGTAGCACCCGAGACCCGGCCTGATCACGTGATAGGCTGACAGGACGCAGTGACAGACATCGGGGGTACCGCGCCTCGACATCCGCACGTCGCCGACGTAACCTCTCGGCCATGGACTCTCCTACTCGCCCGGTGTGTCTCATCACCGGTTCCGCTACTGGTATTGGCGCCGCGTGCGCCCGCACGTTCGCGCAGAACGGCTGGGACGTTGGCATTTGTACACTGGATGACGACACGCGTGAGCGGGCCGAACAGGTCGAGGCCGAATGCCAGGCGCTCGGTGCAACGACGCTGCTCCTGTTGTTGGACGTCACGCGCGACGATCGTTGCATCGCCACGGCCGCCGCGATGTCAACGCACTTTCACCGCATCGATGCGCTGGTCAATTGCGCGGGTACGACACGCTTCATTCCCCACGCCGATCTCGATGCGCTGCCGGCCAGTGAGTTTACCCGCACGTACGATGTGAATCTCATCGGCACCTTCCAGATGATACGGGCGTGCCGCGCAGCGCTCACAGCCAGCGGACGCGGAGCGGTGGTGAATTTGTCATCCATTGCCGGCACCGCGGGCCTCGGTTCGTCGGTCGCGTACGCAGCGTCGAAAGGTGCCGTCAGCACGCTCACCCTTTCGCTCGCGCGTGCGCTCGCACCGGACATTCGCGTGAACGCCATCGCGCCGGGCTACGTGGTCGGAGGTTTGCCCAGTCGTGTGCTGGACAGCGCCACACTCGAGGCCGTCGAGGCGCATTATCTCAAAACGCAGGCCCTCCCGCGCTTCCTGCAAGTGGATGAAGTCGCGGCGTTGGCTTTTTTCCTCGCGGCGTCGGCACCTGGTGTGACGGGTGAGATCATTCGGATGGACAACGGACTGCATCTGTATGCCTGAACTCAGCGCGACGAACAGTGCACCGCGAATTGGCTTTATCGGCACAGGGCTCATCGGGACGCCCATGGTCGAACGACTGCTCGAACGCAACCTTGCAGTGTCCGTCTGGAACCGAACGACAGAAAAGACCGCGCCACTCATCGCGCTGGGAGCCACCAGTGCTCCCACCGCGCGTGCACTTGCCGAACAGTCAGACATCGTTTGCCTGTGCCTCACCAATACCAACGCGGTCGAAGACGTTGTCTTCGGAACCCACGGCATCAGCAGCGTGCTGCGCCCAGGTACGCTGGTCGTGGATTTCTCGAGCATCGCGCCCGACGCGACGGCGAGCATGGCCGCTCGTTTGCAGCGCGAGACACTGGCGCGTTGGATTGACGCGCCCGTATCGGGTGGACTGCCCGCAGCTCGCGCCGGACGCCTCATCATCCTTGCCGGCGGTGACGCCGCCGATATCGCGCGTGCGAGCCCGGTGTTCGAGGCGCTCTCGCAGCGTGTCACGCACATGGGCGGCCACGGTGCGGGTCAGTTGGCCAAGAGCTGCAACCAGATGATCGTAGGCTGCAACCTGCTGGTGATCGCGGAAATGCTGGCCTTTGCACGCGCCGCTGGCATCGATGCGACGCGCATGCCCGACGCGCTCGCTGGCGGATTTGCCGACTCCTTGCCACTCCAGATATTCGGCCGACGCATGGCGCATGGCATCGACTCGCCGCGCATCGGCGCGCTGTCCACCTTTCGTAAGGATATCGATCAAGTGGTGCGTCTGGCCGCTGAACACGGCGCCGTCGTACCCATGACCACCCGTGCTGCCGAACTCTATCGCGACGCGGCCGCGTATGACGCGGTTGGCGCAGATGCCGATGTGTCGCGCGTGATCCGGATGTTTGACAGCGACGCCGCCACTCCATGACACGCCGGTTCCGCTCGGCGACCCTGCACGACGGGATGTTACGCGCGCCCACGCGGAGCTTCCTCCACGCGTTAGGTCAGGACGACGACGACATCGCGCGGCCGCATATTGGCGTGTTCCACACGGGCGGTGAGATGAGTCCGTGCAATCTCAACCTGCGCGATCAGGCGCAACACGCCAAAACCGGCGTCTACGCCGCCGGTGGTATGCCGCATGAGTGTCCGGTGGTGTCGGTCTCGGATGGCCTGTCCATCGCGCATGCCGGCATGCGCTTTTCACTCGTGTCGCGCGAGTTGATCGCCGACAGCGTGGAGGCATCGACACTCGGGCATCAGTGGGACGGGATCTTCGCCATCGGTGCCTGCGATAAGAATCTCCCCGGACTCATGATGGGGATGGTGCGCTGCAACGTGCCGAGCGTGTTCGTGCACGGAGGCTCGGCGCTGCCGGGACATTTTCGCGGACGTGATACGCACATCGGCGAAACGTACGAGATGATCGGCAAAGTGCTCGCGAACGACGCGACGCTTGAGGAGCTCCGCGAGATCACGCACTCCTGTGTACCCACCGCCGGTGCCTGTGCGGGCCAGTTTACCGCCAACACGATGGGCATGGTGTCGGAAGCCCTGGGACTCGCGCCGATTGGCTCCAGTATGATTCCGGCGGTGTACAGTGAGCGTGCGCCGCTCATGCGCCGTACCGCGGTGTCCCTCATGCGCGCGGTCATGAAGGACGGCCCTTTGCCACGTGACATCGTCACTCGCGAAGCGCTGGAAAATGCGTGCGCGGTGGTGTCGGCGACTGGTGGGTCGACCAATGCTGCGCTGCACATTCCCGCCATCGCACACGAAGCCGGCATTCGATTTCACCTCGACGACGTGGCGGAGGTGTTCGCGCGCACACCGCTCATTGCCGATTTACAGCCCGGTGGCCGTTTCCTGGCAAGAGATCTCTACCATGTCGGAGGCGCTGGCGTCGTACTTCGGGCGTTGCTCGAGGCTGGCGCGGTGCACGGCGACGCGATGACCTTCACCGGTCGTACGCTGGCGCAGGAGTTGTCATCGGCCCTGGTACCCGATGGTGATGTCGTACGCAGCGTCGCGAATGCGCGGTCGCCCGACGGCGGTGTGACAGTGCTCAAGGGCAACCTGTGTCCTGATGGCGCGCTGATCAAGACGGCCGGGTTGCAATCGCTTACGCATCGCGGACCGGCGCGCGTATTCGAATCGGAAGAGCACGCGCAGGACGCGGTACGCGACCAGCGCTATGACGCCGGTGACGTCCTGGTCATACGCAACGAAGGGCCGCGTGGTGGGCCGGGTATGCGCGAGATGCTCGGCATTACCGCGCTGATCTACGGTCAGGGCATGGGGTCACGAGTGGCGTTGCTCACCGACGGACGCTTTAGCGGCGCCACGCGCGGCATGTGCATCGGGCACGCAGGACCCGAGGCCGCCGATGCCGGACCAATCGCCGCGGTTCGCGATGGCGACATCATCGATATTGATGCACGACGCGACGCGCGACGCATTCATCTCGAGCTGAACGACGCAGCACTCGCCGCGCGCCTCGCCGCGCTCACACCGCGTGCCGCCTACGCCCGTGGTGGCGTATTGGAAAAGTACGTCATCACGGTCAGGCCAGCGCATCTCGGCGCGGTGACACACTCCGGTGTCGCGACTCCAGACTAACGCATCCCGAACACGCGAACCTGCGCGCGTGCCGAAATGTACGACGACGCGATGAACGTCGACCGAGGCGCGCTGGACGCTGAACTTGATACGGCGAAAATCGCCGCGCGAGGAGCTGACGGCGATGATATCGTGGTCGGCGGGGTCCTGCCGGGTGCCCAGTAAATCCCAATCCGCCTTCGCACCGGCGCGAGACGGCGCGCACCCCATGAGCGCCGCAATAGCCAGTATGCCCAGTGTCCGTAGCATGGCGGACGTCGGTCCTGGAGAAGGCCCAAGGTCCTCGGTGGCTCATTCCCGAAACGCCTCCTTGACGACAGCGGCTTTGCAGCAGACGATTCAGCACCCACCGGAACTCACCTTTCTCGTGAGTAACCGGCGATGCCCTCCCCAATGAATCGAGCAGCATACGATGACGCCGCATCGCCAGCATTCTCGCGCGCAGTCAACGCGTGCCATGTTGTTGCTTGTCCTCGCCGCGTGCGGTGACTCTCCGGCCAAGCCCATTCCGGTCGCGTCCGTCACGGTCTCCCCGGCCTCCGCGTCACTCGTGGTCGGTACCCCGCAGCAGCTCACCGCCACGGCGCGAGATGCGAACGGCGTCGAGTTGGCTGGGCGCACGACGGCGTGGAGCTCGAATAACGGAACGGTCGCGTCGGTGTCATCAAGTGGCGCCCTCACGACGCTCACATCTGGCGTAGCCGTCATTCAAGCCGCCATCGAAGGTGCGGTGGGGAGCGCAACGATCACCGTCCTGCCCGTACCGGTCGCCACCGTCACGGTCACGATTCCCTCAAGCACCGTGCTCGTCGGCGTGGTACAGACCGCCGTGGCCGTCACCCGCGATGGTGCGGGCAATGCGATCACGGGACGCGCAGTTTCGTGGGCCACAAACAGTCCTGCAATTGCCTCGATTGACGGTACTGGGCGATTGTTCGCCAATTCGCCTGGCACCGTAACCGTGACGGCAACGAGCGAATCGCAAAGTGGTCTCGCAACAT
>JANLVM010000536.1:0-3385 GCA_031364015.1 Gemmatimonadaceae bacterium | reverse complement strand
ACCGGCCGCATGACCAAGCGAATCGTTGACAGTCTTGAAATTGTCGAGGTCGAGGAACAGCACGGTCACCGCCTGCTTGTGACGCACACTGCGTGCTAACGCGTGTCCTACCTGATACAGGAACAGCGATCGATTCGCGAGATCGGTGAGCGGATCGTGGAATGCCTGATGCATGTACTGCTGCTTGATGACGCTCTGCTCGGTGATGTCGCGCGTGTTGAGGACGAGCCCCTCCACGACCGGTTCCCGCAACAGATTGGTCCCCACGTTATCCACCGACATCCAATCGCCATTGGCATGCGCGATACGCCACTCGCGCTTGAACGGCGCGGCCACGTGCGTGGGTGTTGCACGAGGCCCCGCTGAGTGTGCGAGATCGGCGAGGAACTGCGCTGCGCTCTCGACATCGTCGGGATGCAGCAGGTCGGACAGACGCGAACCCACCAGACGCAACGGGTCATGCCCCAGCACCGTCGCGACCGAAGGGCTCACGTACTGAATGACTCCCCGGGCGTCGAGAATGGTGATCACGTCACTCGAATGCTGAACCAGTGCCTGGAAGCGCGCTTCATTGTGCCTGGCAGCCGGTTCGGTCAGCGCGCGCACGGCTTTCCTGGCCGACGCCACTTGCCGCGCGAACGCGAGAATCGTAATGGCCACCGCGCCAATGACCAGACCACTCATCGGCTGCAACCCATGATCTCGCGAGGCTTGGAGGAGTAGCACGAAACCCGGAAGCACGGCCGCGTAGGGAATGATGCTGGCGCTGAGTTGCGCACGCGCGGAGTGTGCCGCGGTCCGCACGGCCAGAGCGGTGGAGGTCGCGGTCTTGAGCCAGGCGGCGATTGCGAACAACAGCGTGCTCAGTGGCGCGATAGCCGAAATCCACAGCGGCGCTGGCACGTCACGCGTCAGCACGACCACCGCCGCGGCATGCGAGAGAGCACCCACCAGGAGCGCTCCCGCGAGTAGCAGGAGGACATAGGCGCGATGGGCAAAGGCCGTCCGTCGCCACAACACCGACGTCACCATCAACAGCACCAGATCGACCACCACCACGAGGTGCGCGAGAACGAACGCGCGTAACGACTCGGGGGTGTTGCCCACTGAAAACGTGTGCAGATCGTACCAGACAACCAGGAGACCGCCCACCGCGACGGTCGCCGCATCAAGCCCTAGTGTGGCGCGGTCGAGCGACGATTGTGGAGCGCTGGGCTTTTGAAGAAGTGCCACCAAAAGCACCAACTGCGCCGTAAGCCCCGCAGACGCGGAAATAGTTCTGGCCAGCGATGGAACCAACCAGGATCCGCCCGCCGAGATGCACAAACTGCCTACGGCATGGACGAGGATCGCCAGCGCGACAACGCGCCAGCATCGGCGACTTCCGCGATCCAGGCGATTCTCGCGAGACGCGCGAATGGCCAACGCCGCCGCCACCATCGACAACAGCGCTGACGCGAACGCGGGCCCTCGAGCAGGCGCCGCGTCGCCCCGCGCACTGAAGGCCAGCCACGCGCAGAGACTGAGCGTGTACAGGCCAAGTCCGCCAAGCAACGTAAGATCCCACCGGCGGCCAAACACCGCGACTGGAAACGCCGGCGTTTCTTTGGGGGCCGTGACGACAGGCACGCCTTGAGGCGCGGTTGCTGAATTCGTCGTCGAGAGTGAGCCCGATCGCGGTGCGATCGGGCCGACGGGAGCGGCCATCGGAGGGGACTTGGGGCGCGAACTGTTACGTGTCGGCACCCCTGCCGGGTGAGCGCCACGCGTTCGGGGCCGTCATCGGCACCGAAGCTGAAAGTCGATCTGTATGCCAGACGCCGCGAGGGAGCACACCGTCACGCCTCTGGCGCGGGAATAGACGCCAGCGCCCCCACCGACCGGCCGTTCGTCCTCCGCCGCCCGACGAATCGGAGCGCAAAGAGCAGGATGAACACGCCTATGTAGAGGATCGGCTCCGTTTTGTCCTTCTTCACTGCCCACAGGAAATGAATGCACCCCGCCGTTCCCGCCACGTAGACCAGTCGATGCAGTCGGTTCCAGCGCTTGCCACCCAACCGACGGATCCATCCTTTGGTTGACGTCACCGCGAGTGGCACCAACAAGAGAAACGCCGTCATACCGACCGTCACGTACAGGTGCTTGAGCACGTCCTGCACAATGTCGGTGACATTGAAGAAATGGTCGAGACCGATGTAGACATTCAGGTGCATCACCGCGTAGAAGAACGCCGCGAGTCCGAGAAAACGCCGCTGCGGAATGAGCCAACCCCATCCCGTTATTCGGATGAGCGGCGTCACCGCAAGTGATCCGGCCAGGAGACGCAGCGTCCACCGGCCGGTTTCGCCTTCCAGACGTTCGATGGGATTGGCGCCCAATTCACCCATTCCCGCGCGCACGATCATCCAGACTATCGGCGCCAGCACGAGTACCCACAGGGCCGGTCGAATCCCACGACGAACCATCAATAGTTCTTGCGAAGGTCCATGCCGGTATAGAGGGACGCCACCTGTTCCGCATACCCGTTGAACAGGAGTGTCGGAATCTTGAGGAACTGACCAATGCGTCGTTCCTTGGCCTGACTCCATCGCGGGTGATCCACCGTCGGATTCACATTGGCGTAAAAACCGTACTCGCTGGGGCTGGCGTCATTCCAGGTGGTATTCGGCATCTTCTCGGTGAAACGAATCCGCACGATCGCCTTGATACCCTTGAAACCGTACTTCCAGGGCACGACCAGCTTCACGGGCGCGCCATTCTGATTGGGCAGCGGTTTGCCATACATGCCCGTGGCAAGTATGGACAGCGGATGCATCGCTTCATCCATGCGCAGCGCTTCCTTGTACGGCCACGGGAGTGCGGTCCCCTCCTGACCCGGCATGCGCCGCGGATCGTACAAGGTGGTGAACTCGACGAACTTCGCACTGGGCAGCGGTTCGCAGCGCGCGATGACATCGCGCAACGGCGTCCCCTGCCACGGGATCACCATCGACCATCCTTCGACGCAACGATGCCGGAAAATTCTGTCCTGCACGGGCAGTCCGCGAAAGAGATCGTCGAACCCGAACGACTTCGATTTCTTCACCAGCCCCGCCACCTCAATACTCCAGGGCTTGGGTTTAAAGCCCTTCGCCATCTCCTTCGGTTCGTCCTTGCTGGTGCCGAACTCGTAGTAGTTGTTGTAGCTGGTGGCGTCCTCTTCGCTGGTGAGCTTGTCATCTTGTCCACGGGGTACCAGTGGCGCGGCACCCAATGCGGGCGCGGCCACCAGGGCTCCCAACGCGAGGGCGCCGGCCGTGCCGACGAACGCACGACGGTCGAGGTACACCGACTCCGGAGTGATGTCGGAGGAACAGATGTCGTCGGGGCGGCGAATGAGCATGGC
>JANLVM010000596.1:0-2776 GCA_031364015.1 Gemmatimonadaceae bacterium | reverse complement strand
CCGTCTCCCGTCTCCCGTCTCCCGTCTCCCATCTGCCCCTGTGCCGTCCGACTTCAGACTCCGCCTCCAGCACGCCATCGACGCCGACTTCCTGATCGACCGGGAGCTGGGCGGTGGTGGCATGTCGCGCGTTTTTCTGGCCACCGAGCGTGCGCTCCAACGACGCGTGGTCATCAAGGTGCTGCCACCGGAGCTCGCCGCTGGCGTCAACGTCGAGCGCTTTCGTCGCGAAATCCAGTTGGCTGCGCAACTCCAGCATCCACACATCGTGCCACTCCTGGCGACCGGCGACGAAGACGGGATTCTGTGGTTCTCGATGCCGTTCATCGAGGGCGAATCGCTGCGCGGTGCACTCACGAAAGCCAAGCGACTGCCGGCCCGTGATGTCGTGCGGATTTTACACGATGTGGTCGATGCACTCGCCTACGCGCATGCGCGTGGCATCGTGCATCGCGACATCAAGCCTGACAATATCCTCACGTCTGGCATGCACGCCCTGGTGACCGACTTCGGTGTCGCCAAAGCGCTCAGCGCCTCGATTCCGATGGTCGGCGGTACGTCGACGGGCATGGCCATCGGCACGCCCGCCTACATGGCGCCGGAACAGCTTGCCGCCGATCCCGCCGCCGATCACCGCGTTGATATTTATGCGGTTGGGCTGTTGGCCTACGAACTGCTCACCGGTCGCTCACCCTTTGGCGGTTCGTCGCCACAAGCAACGATGGCGGCGCAGCTCACCGAAACTCCGAAGCCGCCGCACCAGTTCGCCGACATTCCGGAAGGACTGTCCGCCGTGATCATGCACTGCCTCGAGAAAGACGCCGCCAAGCGTCCGCAGTCGGCGCAGGCGCTGCTCGCCGACCTCGATGCCCTTCCGCCCATGTCGAGCGGTCGTCGTGTCGCCACGCACCCGACAGGTCGCCGTTCCATCCGCGTGCTCGGAGCGCTTGCGGTCGTCGCCGTGACATTGGCGGTCGCACAACAAGTGCGACAGCAACGGGCCGTCTCTGTGGTTGATACGCTGTCGGCGCGCGACGCAGGCCCGGGTGGTGATCGCACACCAACGCTACAGCTCGAAAAGAATGCCGCAACATCAACGCCCCGCATGAAACCGGAAACGGTGGTCGTGTATCGCAACACGTCCGACAGCGCGTCCGGCATCCAGGTACCAGTGGTGATATCGCGCGCTGAATCGCTCGCTATTACCGCTGCGGTTCGACAGCGTATCGCCGATGCCGAAGCGGCATCGCTGGCGGCTCGACCAACACCCGCGATGCCAGGCGCGGCGAGGCGTGTTCCCAGCGTCCCCCAGGCACGCGTGATCGTGAGTAGCGACAGTCCAATGACTCCGCTCGACCGCGAGCAGTTGCTTATGGAAGTCGGCAAGATTTTCGCCGACTCCGTGTCGATCGCCTTCAAACGCATGGACACCGCGATGGCACAGGCCGCGCGTGTCTATCGCTTTGAAGCCACGCGCCCGACCGGCCGCGGCGTCACACCCATGCTGGCGCCGCCCAGCGACGGGCGCACGCGAGTGGTTATTTCGAACTTCACCAACGCCACCGGCAAGCGAGAACACTCGGCGATCGGGCGAGACATCGCTCAGTTCCTGCGCGCCGCACTTGCGTCAGACCAGCTTGAGGTGGTCAACAACGAGACGACCGATCGCGCATCCCGTGGCCTGGGCGATCCCACGTCGCTCGGCTGGGGTTTGCGCGCCGACTATGTGGTGAACGGCATGGTAACCCAGCGCGCCGACTCGATTGTCCTGATCACCATGTTCAACGACGTGCGCGACGGACGCTTTTCGCGCGTCACCGAGTCCACTACGTCCAGCCGAGACCCGCGCGCTGCGTTTGAGGCGTCGCTCGTGAAGGTACACGTCTGGCTTGATAGCGTAGGACTGCAGCGGGCGCGACGCGCAGCGGCACCGCGGCCACCACGGTGATGACCCGAACGACATACCAGGACGTCTCATAGGAGCGTATGCGTAACGCGGTTGACCGGATTCGCGAACGATTGCTGCGGGCGGCGGCGGCACTCGATGCTGGCAGCGTCGCGCCAAGGCTGCTCGCCGCCGCGCTCGTCACGGTCTCAATCGTCGCGGCCGCATGTCATCAGAAGCGCGCCGTGCAGCGCGTCGTGCCCGGAATCAGTACCGGCGCGTTCACCGAGCTGAGTGAGTCCGATCTCGCCGCCCACGTGATCTGTCACGACACCCTTGGTCGGCGGCCGGAACGTGTGACGCGTCAGTTCCCGGTCACCCGCTGCACGCCGTGCATTCCGTATGGGATGCGCGCGTCGGTCGAGCGCTCGGTGGCGCACGCGCGACGCCTCTGGCGAGGACATGAAGGAGGTGCTCAGTGGATCGGCGTCGGCCGGTAGTCGGGTGCTCGCCGCAGAATCCACCGCGCCCGACTTCTCGTATGTGCGCGACGCCGGCGCGGGCGACGCGGTCCTCGAGAACATAACGTTCGGACTCGGCGATGCCCCGGTGGGTCATCACGTCGTGAACGTGACGATCGACGACCTGGTGAGCGGGAAGTCGGTCACACGCGGCATTAGCGTTCGCGTACTCGTGCCGGAATCGCAGAAGCGTGGCACGAAGATCGGCACCCCCTCACGCTGAGCACGCGTAGCGGGATCTGCTACCCACCGCCTGATAACGCACTGGAAGTCCCGCGATATCGGCCGGGATCTTCACCGTGTTCACCGAACCGGTGGAGATGAGCACGGGGGAGCACCGCCACGGAGTCTTTCGCACGCGCCGCGAGTG
>JANLVM010000489.1:0-5352 GCA_031364015.1 Gemmatimonadaceae bacterium | reverse complement strand
CACCGCAGATGGTGTGGCGAGTGCACGAAGTTCCTGCAGCAGCTGTTCGGCCGTCTGCGGGCGCACGGTTGCGTCCCGTGCGAGGCAGCGCGCCACGAGCTGTACGAGTGCGGGCGACGCGCTGGGACATCGCGATGCGAGCGACGGCGCGTCTTTCGCGACCTTCTCCATCACGATCTGCTGCCACGTCCCTGCAAACGCCGACGTACCGGCGACCATCTCGTAAAGCATCGCCCCAACGGCGTACACATCGGCGCGGTGATCGATGAGGCCATCGCCCGTGGCCTGTTCGGGGGCCATGTATGCCGGCGTTCCCAGCGACATGCCGTCACTGGTGAGCGTGGCATAGTCGAGCGTTTGGCCAACGGCCTTCGCGATCCCGAAATCCACCACGATGGCATGGCCACCGGAGAGCATCACATTGTCCGGCTTGACGTCACGGTGCACGACACCATGGCCGTGCGCGTAGGCCAATGCGTCGGTGACCTCGGCGGCCAGGCGCAATGCGTCGGCAACGGAGAGCGCGCCCTCGCGACGGAGTCGCTCGCGCAACGACTCGCCGGTGACGACCGGCATGACGTAGTACAGAATGTCGCCGTCATCGGCGACTCCCGAGTCGAGCAGTGGCAGCACATGCGGGTGGCTCAGGCGCGCGGTGATACCGATCTCGCGCAGAAAACGCTCACCGGCAATCGAACGCGCGAGCGTCGGATGCAGGACCTTGATGGCGACGTCGCGATCGTGCTTGAGATCGTGCGCGAGATACACCGTCGCCATGCCACCGGCACCAAGCTCGCGCTCGACGCGGTAGCGGTCGGCCAACGATGCCGTGAGACGTTCGAGCGGTGTCGTCACTATCGACCCACGATGGCGCCGTACACCAGCTTCTGCACTTGCGTTTCGATTGGATGTGGACAGCCCGCGTACACCTGCGTCCATACCATGCCAATCAGATCCATCGCGCGATCGACCCAGAAGTACGTCCCCGCATACCCGCACCACTGATACTCCCCGGGTGACGTGGGCAAACCCGCTGCCACCGAGTCGAGCATGACTACTCCGCCAAATCCCTGTCCGTAGCCACGCTTGCTGCCCAGTGGCGGAGGCGTGATCGGCGAGAGTTCCGGTGGGAGATGATTGCGCATCATCATATCAACGCTTTCTTGCTTGAGCACACGCTTCCCATCGAGCGTTCCCCCATTCAGCAGCATCTGGGTAAAACGCAGATAGTCGGCCACGGTAGACAGCAACCCCTGGCCTCCCGCGAACAGCTTGTCATCGACGCGAAACCCGGCGCCGACTAGCGTGGTATCGGGTATCAATGGACCTGACGCTCGGCGCGAATAGACCGTCGCGATACGTCCCTTCATCGCGGCAGTCGCCTGAAAGCCCGTTTCGCGCATGCCCAGTGGCGCGAATAGCGCGTCGTCGAGATAGCGATCGAAGCGCTTGCCGCTCGCCACTTCGACGACCCGCCCCAGCACGTCCATAGCCATACTGTAGTTCCACGTGCTGCCCGGATCAGAAAGCAGCGGGAGCCGCGCGATGCTGTCGGCGAACTGCCCGATGGTACGCGTCGGATCGAGCAGGCCAGCGCTGCGGTACATCGAGTCGACCGGCGTATTGCCGAACGCGCCGTATGTCAGCCCGGCAGTGTGCGTCAGCAGATGGGCGATCGTAATGGCGCGCGTGGGGGCACGCAGCAGCGGATTCGCCGCCGACCCGCCCGCAAAGACCTGCACATTAGCGAACGCTGGAATGTACTTCGACACCGGATCGTCGAGACGAATCTTGCCCCGTTCGATCAGTTGCGCGACGGCGGCGCCGGTGACCGCTTTCGTCATCGAATAAATGCGGAAAACCGCGTCGGTTCGCATGGGCGTGCGCTGCGCCACGTCCATCGACCCCAGCGCCTCGAGATGCACCAGCTTTCCGTGTCGCGCGACCGCGACAACGATACCCGGCAGGCGACCCGATTCGGTATACGTCTTAAGCGCGGGCGCGATACGCGCCAGGGCTTCGCTGGAGAGACCGACCTCTTCGGGACGCGCGCGCGGCAACCCCTGCGCCATCGCGACGTGGGGCGCGACGAACACCATGGCACCGGCGGCGATGAATCCCGATAGCCGGGCACAGGGGCCCACGCGAACGGCAGACCTGCGGAACAACTGAACCATCGACGGCTCCGTTTCGAGAATCGGCACGTGTACGCTGCCACGAAAGTGCGGCAACATCGTCGCCAGCACAATGCGGGACATCCTTGCCTCGGCGCGCCCACGGAGTACTTTCGCCCACGCTGCGTGGCTGGCAGCCAAGGACCTCACCACCGCTGGTCATCCGGAGCGATCATGCTGCGCTGTTGCTCAATTGCTGTGCTAGCGCTCCTCGTCGCGTGCGAGCAGGCGTCGCCACCCGCGTCCCCCTCGGCAGCCGCTCCCCCCTTCAAGCCCGTGGCCACGACTCGGCAACTGATGGAAGAAATCATGGAACCGGCGGCCAATGTGTACTGGGAAGCGGTGGGGAGTGTCACCGACAAGCAGGGTACCGTAGAGCGCGCGCCCAATTCCGACGCGGAGTGGATTGCCGTGCGTAACGCGGCGACGGTGGTCGCCGAGGCCGGTAATCTGCTGATGATCGCGCCGCGGGCACGGAACCAGGACGAGTGGATGGCGCTCTCGCGGGCGCTTGTTGAGATAGGCGCGCGCGCGCGAACGGTAGCGGAAGCGCGAGACGCGAAGGCGGTATTCGACGTGGGTGCTGATCTCTATCAGGCCTGCGTCAACTGTCACGCGATCTATCTCGTGGGCCCCAAGGCGACGCCGCCACAGTGACCGCTGGGCACGAGCTGATCGCGTGACCATTATGGCTGCGCTCGAGTGGCTGGCCACGACACCGTGGAGCATCGCGCTGCACGAGTCGCAATACATGTGGCCGTTCACGGAATCGCTTCATGTGCTCACGCTGGCGCTTTTCGTGGGCTTGGCGATTGCCCTCGATCTTCGATTGCTTGGGGTGGGTTTCGCTGGAGTGCCCGTTTCTGAGTTCACCGGTCGACTGCTGCCGTGGACGCGAGTCGGATTTGCCGTCATGGTTGTCACGGGCCTGATGCTGTTCTACGCCACGCCTGTCACGTATTTCCAAAGCATTTTCTTCCGCATCAAGCTGGTGCTGTTGGTGGCGGCCGGCATCAATGTGTTCGTGTTCCACGTGCGAACGCTTCGCACGGTATCGCATTGGGACGGTGACGTCGCGCCACCGCGCGCGGCACGGGTAGCGGCCATCGTCTCCCTCGTGGCGTGGGCGGGCGTGGTCGTGTGCGGGCGCATGATCGCCTACAACTGGTTCTCGTGCGACCTGCAGCCGCAGTCGGCGTTCATCAACTGGGCATCCGGTTGTGTGGTGGGCACGCCATGATGCCCACGGACATACTGCCGTTCTTCGAGTGGTGTGAAGCGACCTGGCTGGGGCAAAGCATCCGTCAGTCGCTGTGGCTCTTTCCCGTCATCGAGTCCGTGCACTTGCTTGGCCTGTCGCTGTTGGGCGGCGCGGTGCTCGTAGTCGACCTGCGATTGTTCGGGGTTGGCCTTCGCCACCAACCGCTCGCCCTCGTCGCGCGCGGCGCAATGCGGTGGCTGTACGTGGGTGTCGCCGTGATGCTGACCACTGGCCTCCTGCTGTTCCTGTCGGAGGCCGTCAAATGCTATTATAACCAGTCGTTCTGGACAAAGATGACCACGCTGCCCGTGGCGCTGCTGTTCACGTTTGCCGTGCGTCAACGATTGGCGGTGCGAGACCGGCCTGTAGCGCCATGGCGTCGTCGCCTACTCGCCACCGTGTCGGTGGTTCTCTGGTTCACGGTGGCGGCCGCAGGGCGCTGGATTGGGTACTCGTCGTAGCGCGGACTCAGGCCGGCGGCTTTTTCACCGGGGGCGGAACGGTTCCGCGTTCGGTAGGGTCCCGACCATCACGCGGCGCACCGGTGCCTGATGACCCGAGAAACATTTTCTTCCCATCGGTGAATGTGACGTCGCGACCGTTGGCCCGCTTGAGCGAGTGATCTTTTGTCTGGTAGCCGTCGACGATCAATTCCGTCCCGTACGTCAATGACTGACGCGTGAGGCCACGACGGAGCAAGGTGTTGGGTGTGCCGCCCTCAACCATCCACACTTCCTTCGCTCCATCCTTCTGCACGACCTCGATGTGAATCCACGCATGCGGATTCACCCATTCGAGTTTCACCACCTTTCCCTGCAAGCGGATTGGCGCATTCGGATCGAACTCAGCGCCAAACGCATGGTGCGCGAGGAGTGGGCCGGCCGCCGAGAGCAGCATCGCGGCGGCGACGAGGACTGAACGTTTCACACGCATGGTCGACTCCTGGGCGTCAGGGTTTGGGTGGCTTGGCGGCGGCTTCACGATCACGCGACCGCTCGCCACTCAGGATGTTCGAGAGCGCGTACTTGGCCTCGTGGCACGCGTATTCGTAGATCAGTTGGTTCATCTTCACGACAGGCAGTTCACCGCTCCACCGCTGCGTGAACGTCGACGGATCGTCGATGGTGAACCGGTACAGCAACGTGTTGGCGTCGACTCGATGCAAGCGCTCGATAACCTTCAGGTTGTCGGATGCGCTGCGAAAGAGTTGCTCCGGGTGGAAGTTGGTGGTCTCCACCACCAACGTGTCGCCTTCCCAGCGACCGTGCGAGTCACCCATCCACGGTCGTATTTGCCTGGGCAGGCGCGCCACCTTGTTCATGTGAATCATGCGCGCATCGTGGACCATCTCCGTCATGATCATGACGTGGTCCTTCGACTGCACGATGGTGTAGTTGTTGTTGTAAAAATAGTTTGGCAGCATAGGCGGCCCGGCATTCGAGCCAAACGACATGATACACCGTTCGGCGAGCGGTCGGTTTTCCGGATTGTCATACTGGCCGAACTGTCGCGCCTTCCGAACCAGTTCGGCCTGTCGCTCACGCGCGGCCGGAGTGAACGCCGGCACGCGCCCGTTCGCCGGGTCGACAATGATCGAACTACGCCGCTCGCCGTTCACCGTCGCCATCTGGTCACCGGCGTCGATCCAGAAATAGTTGTACCCGCCCACGTTGCCGGCGGCACCCGTCGATCCATCGCCACCTTTGGGCGGCGCCGAACGATTGGGATCACTCTGTCTGGCGAGTTGCTCAACGGTGTCGGCGCGAATCTTTTCCAGTGCCACCACTTGTGCGGGCGTCAGGGCCCGACCCAAGCCCGCCGGTCGCTCGAGCGGCGTCATGGTGCCGTTCGACCAGTTCCCCTGAAAATCCGGACGGCCATCGGGTGTGCGCGGTCCAACCCAGGTCGTGCTGCGCG
>JANLVM010000487.1:0-3269 GCA_031364015.1 Gemmatimonadaceae bacterium | reverse complement strand
GGGCGCAACGCCGAGTTGCAGCGCATCATGAACGAGTTCGATGCTGACGACAGCGCCAGCAAAGCGCGTGCAACCATCATTCAAATCGATGTGCTGGTTGGACGACTGCGCAACACGTCCGATCAGGCGTGGGCGCAGATGTACCTGGGCAAGGCACACCTCACGGTTGGCGAAAAGGAGAAGGCCTGCGCGGCCTTCGAACGCGCCGCGACGATTGGTGCGTCGATCGAACTGGTACGCGCCGACAGTGAGCAGTACCGACTTGTTGCGAGCTGCCGTCCGTGACTCCGGCAGCCCGCCTGACGTCTACGCGCTAACGACGCGACGGCGCCTTCGGCTTCGACCATGTCCACGGGCCGAGCTGATACCACTCGGTGGCCGCGCGCTCGCGTGCCGAGTCGACATGTCGACTCGGCCCGATAGTGGGGGACATGACTGCTGGAACGAGCGAGCCGATGGTGCCGACAGTGGTGAGGCTCGAGCCGTTCAGCTCGAACACTGTCCAGTACACGCCATCCTGCTGCGGCGGGAAGAACTGCCGGATGAGCGTGCTGCCCTGGTACACGTCCAGGCGCGCGTTGGATGATCTCAGCGGCGTTTCGGCGCTGAAATTGTGGACGTAGTAACGATACACGCCGGCAATTTGCTGCGACATCGTGATCGTTTCCGGTCCGAAGCCGGACACGACATCGACATCGAGTCGCGCGAAGGGCGAGGCGATCACCGAGCCCGTGTCCGCGAAGAAGACGTGGAAGCGATTGTTCGAGTTGGTGATCGGCCCCGTGAGGTGTGCATCGAGGTCCTGCGGCGACGCGCTCCACGAGAGGACGAAGCGCCAAGCGACGTTCTGACCGGCCGGCGACAGGAATACCACCGGTGCCGTAACGTTGGAGCCCGTCACGACCACAAAAACATTGCCCTCGGCGAATCCAGCACTCAGCGCGCGTATCGTGTAGGTCCCCGCGGGCCGCGACGGGAACAGGTACTGTCCGTCGGAATTCGTCGAGGTCACGGCGAGCGGTGTGCCGACTGTGTTGTTCGCACCCAAGCGCAATTCGACCGTCGAGTTCGCGAGTGCGTTGCCGGTGGTCGCATCACGTACCGAACCCTGGATGGTGCCAGCGCCCGCGGTGATCGACACCAAGGACACGGTCGCGAGCGCTGTGGTGGGAGTATTGGCTCCACCCACCAACAATTGCCCGAGCACCTGGACATTCTGGAATCCCAAGTTGGACACTGTGATGTTGTACGTCCCGGCGGGAAGCACGGCAGATGTCCATGCTCCATTTACGGCAGTAAACGCCTGCGCCACCTGGACATTGCTCTGGGTGCGGATCGTGACCGTCGCCTGACCGATCGGGAGCAGGTTCGCCGCCGCGATGACGACGCCACTGAATCGTCCGAAGAGCGCGACCGGCGTGCGACCGGTGATGGTAACCAACACCGTCACCGATGCCACGGCGCTGTTGCTGCTGCGCACGACGACCGAGCGCGTCAACACGGCGCCTGGGGCCAGCGTCCGCGCAGGCCGAATGGTGAGCGTCGTGGGCGCCGACGTGCCATTGAGCACCGCGGTGAGCAGCGTGTCAATCGGGGTCACGAGCGACAGGGTGCCCGCGTTCCCGCCGGTGCTGTTCGTCACGGCGACGGTTTGCGCCGGAGGAAGCGGCTGATTGATTTCCGTATCGAAATTGAGCGACGTGGGATTCACCGCGATCACGTTGGGATCGACGCGTAGCGTGGTAGTGGCGGAGACCACGGCGCCATTTCGGCCTTCGTTCGACACGACGCGAATGGAGGCGGTGCCGGGCGCAACACTCGCCGCAATGCCTGCCGCGTTGATTGTCGCGATGGTCGGCTGGAGCGAACTGAACGTGACCGTTCGACCCGTCAGCACCGCGCCACTCGACGACCGCGCCGTGACGCGATAGGTGACCGAGCCGCCAATCAGCATTGCGGTGTCGGCCGGGGCCAACGTGAGCGACGCGACCGTTGAGGGTCCAACGGTTAACACCAGATCCTGCGTACGCCCTCCGATGCTCGCACGCACCGTCGCCAATCCGGGTGCGACCGCGCGCAGCGTGCCGTTTGCGGTCACCGTTGCCGCAGCGCCCACTACGGACCACGCGACGGTACGGGACGCCACGGTCCCGCCGGCGCGATCGAGCGCCGACGCCGCGAGCGGCACGCTATCACCGGGCTCGAGTCCGGTAACGGTCGACGGTGTGATCCGAATACTTGATACTTCAAACAACTGCATCGTCGGCACCGCGATCTCGGTCGCCGCCGGTGCCACCCTCAGCACGCGCACGAGCTCGTCCAGCACGACTCCGTTGCGCTTGAGGCGAACGGTCAGGGTGAGTACGCAGTCACCACCATTCGCCGCCGCCAGACAGCCGGCGACGTTGACCGTGAGCACGAGTGCGGCATCCGCCGTACCGGTATCGACATTGAGCGAATCTCGCCCGACGATTATCGCGCTGCCGCCGGGCGGCGTGAAGCTGACGATGGCCTCGACGACGGCACCCGGGGCCGCGCTGATGCTCGCCGCCAACGAAAATCGCACGGGACGGTCATGGCCGGTCCCCGTGGGGACGTTTCTGCGCGAGTCGCAGGCGCCCGCAACCAACAGCGTGGCAAGGGCGAGCGCAGCGTGCAGGCGCGCCCGAGCGGCTCCCGCGACGAGACGCGACAGGCTATTGCGAATGCTGAGCATCGAGCACGAGTTCCGCAGGCAGGATAGGTGGCGCGTCATCCGCCGATGAGCACGGTTGGCGCTCCCAGCATAATCATTCCGCCATGCACTGTGTTGTCGAGCATGCGGGCCGCCGGAAGCTTCTGAGCCAAGACCGTCGCAGAACCCTTGGCGATCATGTCGGGCGGACCGACACACACGCACATGTTCGTCACCTGCGCCTGAGGCATCATGCAGACGAGCACTGTGACCGCACCGGGTCCAATAATCGGACCGCCAACATGCGGAATCGGCGGCACCCCCGGTGTCACCATCGGACACATATGGAAATCAGTGAGGCGCGCGGCAGGCATTCCCATGACTCGTTACCTCGGCGGTGGTGGCGGCGCGGCGGGTGCGGTCGCTCGCGCGTAGTCCTGCATTTGACGCTGATGGGTATCGTATGCAAGCTGCAGCGCCGCCTCCCACCCTCCGAGACGTTTGATAATCTCGATGCCCTGCGCGGCGTATGCGGCGAGTGTCGGCGCGATCTGTTCTGGCGCGGTCGTGGACACCGCCGACCGCTCGACGACCC
>JANLVM010000481.1:0-1640 GCA_031364015.1 Gemmatimonadaceae bacterium | reverse complement strand
GTCCAGGGGATTGCTCGCAACGCTAATCAGCCACTCGGGCAGCGCCCAGGGCCGGCCCATCGCGCCAGCCCACATGGCGGCGGCCGACACGCCCACCCAAACGAGCGCGAGCCGCAGTGCTTCGTTGGAGGCGTCGCCCAGGGCATAGGAGCCCTGGATCAAGTCCAGGAGCAGCCAGCCCACGTAGCCCGCGGCCACGAAGTTGTCCGCGTTCATCATCGTCTTCGAGCCTGTAATGACGCGCATCGCTGGCACGAAGATGATGGATAGGGCGAGCACTGTCCCTGGCACGACCAGCGCGCCGCGCGGCGCCGGGTTGTCCGGAAAAAGGAGCAGCGCACCCAGTAGGCCCAGCACTGAGGTGGCGAACCCCAGCAGGGGACCGTACTGTTCGCGCGCGACCTTATCGATGGCCGCCTCCGCCGATGGCATCCATTACTGACTCCCGATTCCCGTCAACCCGTCCCGTACGCTCGAGCCAGCGTTCAAACATGAACACGCTCCACTTTCGATACCACGTTTCCGTCGGGACCGGGCACTTGCGACTGTCCAGCTCGAACACCTCGCGCCATTCGCCGCCAAGCCACCGCTCGAATGGGAATTGGAAACAGCGCTTGGGCCGTTGGGCCACCCACGGGGGTACCTCGGGCACGGCGTCGAGCAGCAGCCGCTTGCCCGCGCGCAGGCGCGCCTGTGCCGGAACCCCGCTCACCGCGTCGAACACGGCGGAATCCAGAAAAGGAGTGCGGAGTTCCAGGCCCCAAGCCATGCTCATCACATCGCTCTCGCGCAACAGTTGATTTCGCACGTAGCGGGTTAGCTCCAGTCGGCTGACCACATCACCGGCCGCCGGGTCGTGCGGGAGCGCATCCCACACATCATCGTCCGGTTCGTCACCGCTTGGGTCCGAGTAATTCCAAGCGAGCGTTCTCGCTTCGGCCCTCGTGTAGATGCCCCGAAAGGTCGTATAGGCCGTCGTCAGACCGGCAGGTTGGCCGAGCATGTCGCCGATGCGACGCCACCGGGGTCCAGGCGCCGCGCGCTCGAGTAGATGCCCGGCGAGGCGCCGCGTCGCTCCGAACCGGCTGAACCGCGAGTCCCACCGCGCCAGCGCGGGCACGTCGCGGAAGGAACGGTAGCCGCCGAACATTTCGTCGGCGCCCAAGCCCGAAAGCGCGACGGTCAGGCCCCGTTCGCGCGCGAAGCCAGAGAGGGCGAACGTGTTCAGCCCGTCGATGCTGGGCTGATCGAAGGCACCCAAGTACTGGCTGAATAACGTTCGGCCGGTACCCGCATCGACCGGGTAGTCTTGGTGTGCTGTTTCGAAATGCCGGGCCACGCGCCGCGCCGTGGGTCCCTCGTCTTCGGGGACGTCAGGGAGCGACATCGAGAACGTGCGCAGGTCATTTTGGCCGGTGGCGCGAGACAAGGCGACCAGTGCGGTGGAGTCGATGCCACCGCTCAGGAAAATCCCGACCGGCACATCGCTGACGAAGTGGTGCGACACCGAATCGAGCAGGGCGGCGCGGGTGGCGGCCACGGCCTCCTGGGCCGGGAGGGCGGCTGTTGGAAACTGCAGGGCCCAGTAGCGCCGAATATCGAGGCGGCCCGCGTGCCAGCGCCCAGAGTGACCAGCTTCG
>JANLVM010000590.1:0-2896 GCA_031364015.1 Gemmatimonadaceae bacterium | reverse complement strand
CGCACGCATAACCCGACCGATCCGGTCATGCAGCTCGAGCGCAACCGGGTGTGGACGGAATTCGTGCGGGAGCGAAGCAAGGCTATGCCGAGACAGTAGCATTTCCATTTGTTCGTGACGTCGGTCATTGGTAGGTGGGTGGCGCGGTTTCCGATGAGCGGACCGTTTCCACCCACCCCCTTTCAAACCGTGCATGCGGTTTTCCCGCACACGGCTTACCGACGCGTACCGCGAATCGTGTAGTACACCCGATATCCCGGGCCGACGTCGATCTTTAGTTCGGCAACACGCCATCAGAGAGATGTCGGTGAAGGCCCGGATTCCCGTAGACTAGCCGGTCGACCCGCACCTGAATTCGCGCACGCGCGACCAAACTGCACGGGCTCATCGACGCCCGCAGTCCGCTCAGATCCGGCTGCGCAACGCCTCTGGCGTCCACTGCTGCAACCACGTCGTCAACACGGTCATGCTCCCGGTAATCATCAGCACGCCAATGACGATCAACAGGACACCAGACACGCGCGACATCCACACCAACGCTCCACGATACCGTTTGAACAGCACCATGAACCGGTCGATCATCAACGCGGCCAGCAGGAACGGCACCGCCAGCCCCAGTGAGTACGCCAATAGCAACAACAAGCCGCGATTCAAGTCGGCGGAACTCGCGGTGTACGTCAGCACAGCGCCAAGAATCGGACCGATGCACGGCGTCCATCCGGCAGCGAATGCCATGCCCACCAGCACCGTACCCAGATACCCCAGCGGCTTGTTCACAATGTGGACTCGGCGCTCGCGACTGAGCGCTCCAATATTGAGCACGTCCAGCAAATACAGACCGAGCAGGATGACCAGCACACCACCCACGCGACCAACCCACTCGCGCTGCTGGAACAGCAAACGACCGAATACGGTCGCCGTCGCCCCCAACGCCAGGAACACCATGGTGAAGCCCGCGATGAACAACAACGAATGCACCAGCGTCGTGCGTCGTGAGCGCTGCACGTCATCCAGACTCAAGCCGGTGATAAAGCTGACGTAGCTGGGGATTAGCGGCAGCACACACGGCGACAGGAAGCTCAGCACGCCGGCGGTAAAGCTGATGGTCAATCCAACAGAGGCTGGCTGCACCGATCAGGATCCCAGGGCGCGTTCAATCGCTGCGGTCAGCGACGTGTCGTTTGGCGCAATGGGACCCGTCTTCCGCCACTGCAAGATTCCCTGCTTGTCGATGAGGAACGTGGCCGGCACACCAAGTGTCAGGAACAGTGACGAGATCCGTTCGTCGGGGTCGCGCCAAATGGGGAATGTCATCTGAAAGTCGCGCATGAAGTTGCGTATCGTTTCGTCGGTGCCTTCCGTATCGACGCTCACACCAACGAGTGCCAGACCCTTCGCCCGGTATCGCTCGTGCAGCAAACGCAGCTCGGGAATTTCCGTACGACACGGATGACACCACGTGGCCCAGATGTTCAACAACACGACCTTGCCGCGCTGTCCGGCTAACGATACCGAATCGCCGTCCAGCGATAGCGTCGCATACGCGGGCGCCGGCAATCCGACTTCAACTCGACCATCGTTCGCCGCCGCCCCATCGGTTCGGGCGTCGCAGCCGACCGTTGCGACAACGCCAAGAAGTGCCAGTGCGATCGACAGCGCCGGTCGCCACCGCGTCACTTGAACTCCGCCAGCGATGCGCGCGCCACACGAACCGTCGACGGTCGACCGGGTACCGTCCACGCGAACATCACGTTCGAACCGGTCACCGCCATTCGGGGAAATCCACTCGCCCGTGCCACCGACGACGACGCGATGGTGGTAGATGTTCCCGGCTTGCCGTCGCGCGTAAAGCGACGCGCTCGAACCGCTGCGACGTCGCCACCGACGCGTTCCACCCACGTCACCAACGCCCCGCCGTCGGGCATCAACGCCACATCCACGCGTCCCGCCGGAGTGCCGCCGTCGACACGAACCGGCGCGGTAAACGTTGCACCGCCATCGTCCGAGAACGCGAGATTCACGCGCGCACTGTCAAACGGCGCGGTGAACCATGCCAGCGCCACGCGCATGCCACGCGCCGCCAGCGCCGGGCCATTGACCGGACAAGCGGCAATCTTCCAGTTGTCGTCGTGCACCGAAACACCCGGCTTCCACTTTCCCGCGACGCGACGCGTGACATAGACGTCGCGAATCTCGTCGGCTGAACGATTGCGGTAAGCAACAATGGGGCCGTTTTTCGTGACGGCCGCCGCGTTCTGGCAACAGTCACAGGTGCGGTCGTCCAGTTGGACTTCCTTGCCGAGTGAACCATCGGGACGTAGCGTCGTGGAGACCAGCGTCATCTCATTGGCCGTACTGTGGCCTTCCTGCTTGAACTTCCGACCGTCCAGCCACACGGCGCCCAGCGCGCCTTTCTCGCGCCACATCGCGACGAAGCCATGCTCGGTGAGCGACGAATCGCGGTGCGGGGTGACCGGTGCACTCCAGGTGACGCCGTTGTCACGCGACTGCGCAATGCGTACACCGTAGGTAAACGTGCCGCGGCCATGGCGTTGCAGGAAGTGCGCAGCGAGCTGTCCATTGTCCAGCACTTCCATTGATGGAAAGTCTGCCCAATTCACGAAGAAGTTTCGACCCGCTGCAATTGTACGTGCCTCAGACCATTGTGCACCATCGTGTACTGCGAACCGTAGCGCGTGGCCCGAGTCGGCCGGTTCCAACCATGACATGTACACGCGACCATCGGGTGCGACACTCAAATTCGGCTCGGCACTGCCAGGACGCGCCGGACTGACCAGACTGTCGATCGCGAGTCCAGCGGCGTCACGCGGAGTACTGGTGCGCATGGCGAACGCCGACGCGCCGGTCGCGATGACAATCACCAGGGCAACGGCCC
>JANLVM010000426.1:0-2604 GCA_031364015.1 Gemmatimonadaceae bacterium | reverse complement strand
CATCGCACTCGCCGTACGCGCCGCCGCCGGCGAACGTCTGACGCAAACAGGTATCTCGCTCGGCACGCCATCCTACATGAGTCCCGAGCAGGCGATCGGTGATCGGAACATTGACGCGCGGAGCGACATCTATTCGGTTGGCTGCGTGCTCTACGAGATGCTGGCGGGCGAACCCCCGTTCAGCGGTCCCAATCCTCAGGCTATCGTCGCTCGTATCCTCACCGAGCAACCACGCGACCTCCGACTCGTGCGCGAGAATGTGAGCGTTGCGCTGGACCGCGCGGTCGCCAAGTCGCTCGCCAGGTTGCCTGCCGACCGCTACGCGACCGCCGCGAAGTTCAGCGAAGCACTCGACGGGACCGACGTGGAAACGTGGGGCGTGTCCAAAGCCGCTCCCGTCGCGTTGTCCACCACTCTGGATTCGGCGCGTTCCGCGAGCACCGACCGGGCGCGCGTGTCGACGTTCAGGCCGAAGTTCGCGCGAGTCGTGCCATGGATGGTTGCGGTGGTCGCGCTCGGCGTTGCAGGAACGAGCTGGATGCGAACCAACACCGCGTCGGCTGGCCTTCATGCCGGGGAGATCACGACCGAGCAGTTTCAACAGATACTGTCCGAAGACAAGGCGGTGGTGCTCGACACGCGGCCTCATCTCGAGTTCTCGATCAGTCACGTCCCGGGCGCGCGCAACGTCGCCGCGCGGCCTGGTGTGCCACTGTCCATGTATGTGTCCGATGTGGCTGAAGTGAGTCGGCTTGTTGGTGGTGTAATGACGCGACCAATTGTGCTCTATTGCAATGGCCCGTTTTGTCCAAAGAGCAAACGTCTTGGCGACGAGCTTGCGGCGGTCGGTCACACGAATATTCGTCGATATCAGCTGGGCATTCCGGTGTGGCGGGCGCTCGGCGGCGTCACGGCGACCGAACCTGAGGGGCTGCGCCACATCATCGCGCTCGATCGCACGGCGGTCGTGATTGACGTGCGTGAAGCAGACGCGTTCAAGGCCGGATCGTTACCGGGCGCGCGCAACATTCCGCGCAGCGGAGTGCTCGAAGGCCGCGATGTGGGCGAAGTGCGACGGGCAAAGGATGACGGCCGCTTGCCGATGCAGGACCACAACACGCGTGTCATCGTCGTCGGTCACACTCCTGGCGACGCCCGCGTCGTTGCGGAGTCGCTCGTGCGTGAGGCGTTTCACAACGTCTCGTTCTTTGCCGGGACGTTCGACGAGGCGAGGGCCGCGATTGCGCCGACGACCGCGCGGTAACTGAACCACGGCCGTCGATGATCGGCGGCGAGCCAGGCGTCGGAGACGGCTATGGCTTCCAGATTTTCGCGAGCCGGGAACGTCGAATTGCGGCGTCGTGTGTCGCCAACGGCAGGGCGTGCGCGCGCGCGGTAGCCACTATGATTCGATCGGCAGGATCGCCGTGAAACGTTGGCGGGAGTCCGTGCAGGCCAACAACGACGTCGGCATCGAGCGGAAGAATGCGAATCGTGTCCGGAGCGGTCATCCGCCGAATCCACTGCTCGAACGGTTCTGCGGGTAACACGCGACCGCGCGCCACAAGCATTTGCACTTCCCAGACGCTGATGGCTGAAAGGAGTGGAAGATTCTCCACCGCCATTTTATCGAGCGCTTTGCGTTCAGCGACGCGCAGCTGAGGAGCACCGGTAAGCCACCACAGCCAGACGTGCGTGTCCAGCAGGACGTTCAACGCGCTGCTTCGAAATCGGCGACGGTCAGTACCGACTCGCCGGGCTCGGCCAGACAAACGGCGCTTCCACGAAGGCGCTCCCACGGCTTGGCCGCAAGGGCGACCACAGTAGCCGCAGAGGGTTGAAGACGCGCCACGACCCGGCCGCGGCGCGTGATGGAGATGGAAACCCCCGTCTCCTCTACGCGGCGAATGAGCTCGAGGCAGCCGTGTTTGAACTCAGTGACTGAGATGACCATTCCCAACTATAAATGGCCATTGTGGATCTGGCAAGCGTGGGACCCGGCTTCATCATGACGCCTCTGCATGCGGACTTGGACGCGGAGGCTCTCGATACGATCGAAGGACTGCACGCGATGGGAAGACTCGGAACGTCGGCGGAAGTGGCGGACATGGTGCTCTGGCTGAGATCTGACCGTGCGTCGTTCGTGACGGGAGCGTACTTCGCGGTTGACGGCGGCTATCTCGCGCAGTAGCGAGGTCTCAGGACTTCCCGCTGCAGCGCGTACGGTGGGCCGCGCATCGGCGCGAACTCCGGGGATTGCTATCACCGCACCACGTCTTTGCTGCCCGCCTGCCTCAGCAACTGCTGCCAGTTCACCACGACGACAAGCTTCGGTGGCGCAACCGGCAGCCCCTTGAGAAAAACAAAGTCCTTGCCATTCGGAAAAATGTCCCAGCCCTGTCCTTCGCCGTCCTTGCTGTACACGTCGGCGAAGAGCGTGTCGCGTCGGACGACATCGAGTGGGCCTTGCAGCGAAAGCCTGGCCGCGATGACATGCGTGGGCGAGCGATAGTAGATGGTGTGACCGTCTGGCGCCCATCGCGCCAAAACGCCGCCACCAACCGACACGGGAACGCGCGCACCCGGACCGGGAATGGGGCGCAC
>JANLVM010000425.1:0-11100 GCA_031364015.1 Gemmatimonadaceae bacterium | reverse complement strand
CCCACCGCTCGCGTATCCGGTTGTTTACCGCGGCGCGCGGCGAGCACTCCTCCGCCGCTTTCCTTATGCGGTACTCTACATTCAGCGAACGACGACGCTGAAGTCCTCGTCTGCACTCCCACGCGCCTCCTTCGGCGTGAGCTCGCGCCGCGCATCCCTGACGATGCTCCACGCGGACTGCAGGAACAGGGCGGCGATCACGAGGGCGACAACCAGATCGGGCCACGGTGACGCGGTCCACGCGACGAGCCCCGCGGCGACAACGACGGCCAGATTGCCCAGCGCGTCATTACGCGAGAACAGCCAGATCGCTCGCGCGTTGGCGTCGCCGGTGCGGTGCGGGATGAGCGCAGCCGCCGCGGCCACGTTCACGGCTAAGGCGATGGCGCCAAAGACACCCATCACCAACGCCTCCGGCTGCTGCTGAACCAGGACGCGGTAGATGGTGGTCCCGATGACGCTGACGCCGAGCGCACCGAGAAAGAGCCCCTGCGCAAGCGCGACCCTGGCACGGCGTTGCAGTGGCCACCCCAGCGCCAACAAGCCGACGAAGCTGATCAACCCATCGCCGAGAAAGTCGAGGGCGTCGGCTTGCAAGGCTTGGGAGTCCGAGACAAAGCCCGCTACCGCTTCGACGATGCCGTACCCGACGTTCAGCAGCACTACGATCCAGAGCGCGCGGCGATAGGTGGGGTTGACCTCCGGCCGGGTCGCCGCCAACTGCAACGGAAAGCCGACCGCTGCGGCGGCTCGCTCCGCGTGCTTCAGGATGACGGGATCCGACGCAGTCGCGGTGAGCATCCCCGTCGCGACGGACACCTCCACCGTGTCGATCCCGGGAACGGCGCGCACTGCGGTCGCGAGTTTGGTGGCGTCGTGGGCGCAGTCCATGCCGACGACTCGATACACTGCGCGCGTTAGGGAGGCCTTGCTCATCGCGACGCGACTGACTCGCCAGGCCCCCGTGTCGCCTCCCCGACGTGGATTAGCCCTTCCGAGATCAGCCGACCCACGTGCTCATCGTCGAGGCTGTAGTACGCGATTTTCCCGGCCTTCCGATAGCGCACGAGGCGCAGCTGGCGCAGCGTGCGCAGCGAGTGCGAGACGGCGGAGTCCGAGACATCCGTGAGCGTGGCCAGGTCGCAGACACACAGCTCCTCATGGACCAGCACCGTAAGGATGCGCAGGCGGGTGGGGTCGCCGAGCGCCTTGAACATTTCGGCGAGCGTAGAGAGGGCGCTGCTCGCGGGCGCGAGACGGCGGGCCCGTTCGACCTTTGCCTGATCGACACACGCGATCTCGCAGAGGTCCGCCGTGCCGTAGCCCGGCCTCTCCTGGGAGGCCGCCCGAGCCCTCGCGCCTCCCACCGTGGGCGGCGCGGCCGGGGTCGCTCGTGGTCTGTGCCGGGTGGAAGCGCGGGGTTGCGCGGGGGCCATAGGCGTCCTAGGTTGAGTGAACATCTGAGCAGCTGTTCAGGTGAACCTGCAGGATATCAGCAACCCATGTCGCACGCAATCGCCGCGACAGGGCCCGTGCGATGCTACGATTCGTCAGCGATCACCTTCGCCCCGCATGCTCCGCACTCTTCGCCGCTCTTCGCTTTCTCCGACGCTGCGCCGCCTGATAGCGGTGCTGCTCGGACTGTGCGTGAGCGTCGCGTTCGCGGAGCCCATGACCGCCGACCGCTGCGAAGACGTTGTGCCGCAGCAGACGGTTGGCACGAGCGCTGGAGAAGGGTTCCAGCAGGCCGTCCTGATGGGCGTCGATTCCAAATCGCAGCCGGACCGTTCGCAGATTCCGGACGGGCACGCGCTTCATCTCTGTCACTGTGCCCACGCGCACGGTGGCACGCTCACGACGCGGCATACCATTCCCGACCGGATCCAGACTGTGGCAGTGGCGGTGGCGAGTCACTCCGACCGCATTCCACCGAGCGCGATTGGCGATCCGCAGCTGCGCCCTCCTCGAGCGCTGATCGCCTAGCCGCGTCAGCCTCCCGCGCTCTTGTAGCGCCCTCCTAGCGAGCTGCTGACGCGTCATCGCGTCCACCCACACCCGTCCTATCGCATGCGGCGTGTGGATCCGCTCCTTCGAGAAACCCATGACATCTGTACCACCCCACGGCCCCTGGTGCGCCGTTGCGCGCCGCGTTCGCGCGCATCGCGCCGCGTGCATACGAACACCACGTACACCACTCTTCGTGCGGCGACGGCTCGCGGCAATCGTCGCATTCGCGGCGTCCTTCGCGTCCGAGCGCCTGCCTGCCCAGGAACCTACGGACTCCGCCCGCGTCCGCATTGCGCTCGATAGCGCGCGTGTGAGTCGCGCGCTGGAACGCGTGCGCGCTGCAGCCCGCGCTGGCAGCCCGGCGCTTCGTGCAGCACGGGCTAACGTGGACTTGGCCACCGCGCGCGCCGCCGCCGCGGGCGCCGTTACCCCCGCGTTCCTCCCTGCCGGCCTGTCGGAAGCGCCGGCGAGCAATCTCGATCAGGGCAACCTGCGATTCGAGGTTGGCCGCGACCTCATGACCGGTCCACGGCGCCGGGCCGAGCGCATGCTCGCCGACATCGACGTGCGGGCGGCTACCATTGCCGTGTCGCTCGAGGAGCGCCGCCTCGAAGGGGTGGTGCTTCGCGATGCGGTGCGTGCCGCTGGCGCGCGTCGCATTGCGCTCCGACTCGCCGCCGAAGACCAGTTGCTCGCGGGTGCCGAAGATGGCGTGCGCGGTCGCTTCAGTGTCGGGCAGGCCAGGTATGTCGACGTGCTGCGCGTCCGGACCGAACGGCTGCGCGTTCAGACTGACCGCAGCGCAAACATCGCAGACGCCCGCAGCGCTCGGGCCAGTCTTGCCGCGATGCTGGCCGGAAGTGACGCCATGGCGGCCCTGGACGCGGTGATCGATACCATCGCCGGCGACGGACTGGGCGAGGCATGGCGTGCCGTGCTGCCCTCGCTACCCTCGCTGGATTCGCTCGTCGCGCAGTCGGATGCAGCAAGGCTGGCCGAGGTCGGAGCGGCCCGCACCGATGCCGCACGCGCGTTGGTGCTCGCGGAGCAGCGTCCCCAAGTGAGCGCATATGCCGGTATTCAGCGGATCGGCCAGGCGAACAACGGGCCGACGCTGGGACCGTCGTTGGGCGTCACGGTGTCGCTGCCATTCACCGCTGCACGCAGCAATCGACTCGCACTCGCTGCCGCATCGCAAAGCATCGCGACTGCCCGCGTTGCACGCGACGCATCCCTGAGTGAGGCGCGCGGCCGACTCGATGCCGCGCGCGAGCGATACAGCGCCGCACGGGAGCGGCTCGAGACCTTCGATGCTGCCTTGCTACGCGGCGCGCGGGATGAGCGCGAGAGCGCGCTGGCAGCATACCGCACCGGCAGTCTGTCTCTCCTCGAGCTGTTGGACTTCGAGCGCGCGTTGTCGCGCGCCGAGATCGAGCGCACTCGCGCACTGGTCGACGCGGCAGACGCGTGGGCCGACCTCCTTGGCGCTGACGAGCATAGCGATCAGCGCGGTAACACCTACACCACTTCTCCGTCCGACGGACGCTGACCCATGACCCTATTGATGCCACGCTCCAGCTTGCGTCTCACGCAGCACGTGCTGAAGTGCTTGCTCGCATTTGCTTTTACACTCACCGCTGCGTGCAACGATGGCGCCCCCGCTCCCGCCGCGCGCGCAACTACGCTAGCGACTGGCGACACCGCAGCGCGTGAGCCGATGGCTGCTGAAGCTGGCGAGGAGCACACCGACGAACACGCGGAATCCGACAAAGTGACATTGTCCGAGGCCGCATTTCGCACTGCACAGATCGAGGTACAGCCGGTCAGCACAGCGGCCGCAGTCGGAGCAGCCGAAGGCCTCGAGGTGCCTGGGCAGGTTGAGCTCGATCCACGCCGGGTCGCTCTGGTGTCCTCGCGCATCGCTGGCCGCCTCGAGCGCCTGTCGGTGGTCGAAGGGGACCGTGTAGGCGCCGGTCAGTCGGTCGGCGCGCTGTTCAGCCCGGAGTACCTTACGGCGCAGGTCGATCTGGCGCAGGCGACGCGTCGAGTGGGGACGCTCACCGGATCGACCGACGAGACGGGCGCACGCGCACTTGCCGACGCCGCGCGTCGTCGCCTACGCCTGCTCGGGGCAAGCGACGCAGAGATTGCCCGCGCGGCTGCAGGCGGTGAGCCGGCGAGTACGATGTCCATCCGATCACCTATCGGCGGCAGTGTGATCGAGGCGCATGTGCTGCCAGGCGCAGCAGTCGAAGCTGGCGCGCCGGTGTTCACGGTGGCGGACCTTTCGGTGATCGACGTCGTGGCGGAAGTTCCTGAGCGCAACTTGCCGCAGGTACGCACGGGACAGCGTGCCACGGTCAGCATCGCCGCGTTTCCAGACATGCGGTTCGAGGGACGCGTCGAGCGGCTGCGCGACGCCCTCAACGCCGAGACCCGTACCCTGCGCGCGGTGATCCATGTGCCGAATGGCAGCCGGCGCCTGCGGCCCGGCATGTTCGCCACGGTACGGCTTGATGTGCCCACCACAACTGCCATGAGTGGAGGCCGCGCCAGCAGTCTCACGATCCCAGAAAGCGCAATCGTCACGGACGGCGAGCGCCGGTTTGTGTTCGTGGAGACCGGTCCCCGCGCCTACGAGCGACGCGAGGTCCGCACGACGCCGCTCTCGCCGCCCGGCTCCGCAACACAGCGCACGGCAATGGTACTCGTGCAGGACGGTCTTCGTGCAGGCGAGCGCGTGGTGGTCCGCGGTGCGTTCACGCTCAAGAGCGAGCTCGCCAAGGCGTCGTTGAGCGATGAGCACTGAGATGCGTACCGACCCGACATCTCCGAGCAACCTCACCGACACACCGGACGGCGTCGTCGAGCGATTGGTTGCGTGGTCGATCCGGCAGCGCCTCACGGTGCTGGTGATGGTGCTGGCGGTCGCCGCGGCTGGCCTGTGGGCACTGCGCACGCTGCGCGTCGATGCCTTCCCTGATCTCACCGATGCGCAGGTGCAGGTACTCATCGAGGCGCCGGGTCTATCGCCAATCGAAGTCGAACGACTCACGACGTTTCCCATCGAGGTCGCGATGAACGGCCTGCCGGACGTCACGCTCGTCCGGTCGGTGAGCAAGTATGGCTTCGCTGCCGTGACGGTGGTGTTCGAGGACGGGATCGACATCCAGCGCGCACGCACGTTGGTTAGCGAACGGCTCCAGAGTGTGCGCGAGGCGCTCCCGCCCGGTGCGGACGCTACGCTCGGCCCGCTGTCGGCGGCGAACAGCGAGATCTACATGTACACCGTCGAGTACGCGGACGCCGCGAAGGCGGGGGATACACTCGACACGCGTGCGCTACGCACGTTGCAGGATCGCGTCATCCGTCCGCAGCTCCGCACGGTCGCTGGCGTGACGGAGGTCAACAGCTTTGGGGGCGAGGTTCGGCAGGCGCAGGTCATCGTCCGCCCCGAGCGGCTTGTGAGCTTCGGGCTCACGCTGCACGACGTGGTCGAAGCGGTGAAGTCGAACAATGCGGTCGCCGCCGGCGGCTACTTGGAGCATCGCGACGAGCAATACATCCTGCGAGGGCTGGGTGCCGCCGCCACGCTTGATGATCTGCGCAACACCGTGATCCGTGCAAGCAGCGCCGGTGTGCCAGTGCTCATCGGTGACGTGGCCGACGTACGCTACGGCGCGGAGCTGCGCCAGGGTGCCGTCTCGCGTGACGGCCGCGGCGAGGTCGTGAGTGGCATCGTCATGATGTTGCGCGGCGAGAACGGTCGCGAAGTGGTCCAGCGCGTGCGTGCGCGGGTAGTGGACATCAATCGCTCGCTGCCGCCGGGCGTCAAGGTGATTCCGTACTACGACCAGACGGACTTGGTGGCTGGCACGCTGCGGACAGTGCGCACGAACCTGATCGAAGGTGGGCTGCTCGTCCTCGCGGTGTTGCTCCTCTTCCTCGGCAACGTCCGCGCGGCGCTGCTGGTTGCGGCCACGATTCCGCTGTCGCTCCTCTGCGCGTTCCTCGGCATGCGCTGGCTCGGGCTCTCGGCCAACCTCATGAGCCTCGGCGCCATCGACTTCGGCATGATCGTGGACGGAGCGGTCGTGATGACGGAGCACTTCGTCCGCACGCTGCATGGCGACGAAGAGGCGGGCGAGTTGCCGCCCACGAGCGATGGTATTGCGGCGCGGCTCGTCGCGGCCGCTCGTGAGGTCGCACGCCCCATCGCGTTCGGCGTCCTGATCATCATGCTGGTCTACGTGCCGATCCTGAGCCTGCAGGGGCTCGAGGCACGCATGTTCCGCCCGATGGCGATCACGGTAGCTATCGCGCTGTTCGGCAGTCTGCTCCTGGCGCTTTGCTTCATTCCAGCCGCGAGTACCTGGGTGTTCCGGCGCGGAGCGCGCGAGTCCAAGATTGCGCAGCGCGTGGAGCACGCACTGGATACGTGGTATGCCCGCACGCTCGGCGTGGTGGCGTCGCGTCCATTGGCGACGGTGGTGAGTGCGCTCGCGCTCCTGGTCGCCACGCTCTTCGTCGTTCCACGCCTTGGCACCGAGTTCCTGCCGCAGCTCGACGAGGGATCACTGCTCATCTCGGCAACAAAGGATCCAACGATCTCGCTGACGCGATCCGTCGCGATGCAGAATGAACTCGAACGCACCGTACGCATGTCGCCCGAGGTGACCACGGTCGTGAGCCGCGTCGGCCGCGCGGAGATCGGCAGCGACCCGATGGGTGTCAACCAAGCCGACATCTTCGTCATGCTCAAGCCGCGGTCGGAGTGGCGCGCGGGTGTGTCGAAAGACTCGCTGGAACGCGAGATCACCGAACGTCTGGAGGATCGCGTCCCGGGCATCGCCATCGGCATGACACAGCCGATGCAGATGCGGCTTGATGAACTGGTGTCGGGTGTGCGAGCAGACCTGGCCGTCAAAATCTTCGGCGACGATCCCATCGTGACGCGCGCGGTGGCCGACCAGGTCGCGAGTGTGGTGCGCAGTGTACCGGGCGCCGACGAAGTGCAGATCGAGCAGACCGCCGGCCAAGGCTACCTGAACGTGCGGCTCGACCGCGCGGCGATGGCGCGTTTCGGCATCCCGATGGCCGAGGTACAGGAGGCACTGGAAACCGCCGTGGGCGGACGTCCCGTCTCGCAGCTCGTTGAGGGCAGCTACGCCGTCGATGTGGCGGTCTACTACCCGGAAGCGTTGCGCACCTCGCCGGAGGCCATCGGTGCGATCACCGTGCCGGCGCCGGTAGGTGGCGCGTCGGGTGGCGCGCGGATTGCGCTCTCGCAGATCGCCGATATCCGTCTCGAAAACGGGCCGGTGCAAGTGAGCCGTGAACGCGCGCAGCGCTACACGCTCGTGCAGTCGAACGTCAGCGGTCGCGATCTGGGTGGCTTCGCGGCCGACGTGCGTCGCGCTGTCGATTCGCGTGTGCAGGTCCCGCCGGCCGTGTTCGTGACCTATGGCGGCGCGTTCGAGAATCAGCAGCGGGCGATGGCGCGCCTTCAGGTCGTGGTGCCGCTCTCCATTCTCCTGATCGCGCTCCTATTGTGGGCTTCGCTGCGATCCTGGTGGCTCGCCGGGCTGGTGCTGGTGAACCTGCCGTTCGCCGCGGTCGGTGGGGTGCTCGCCCTCTGGATGCGTGGACTCCACCTGTCGGTGTCGGCCAGCATCGGCTTCATCGCGCTGTTCGGTGTCGCGGTGCTCAATGGCCTTGTGCTCCTCACCACGGTGCAACGCGCCCGGGCACGCGGCGCCTTGCCCCTTGAGGCCGCACTGGGTGGCGCCCGCGAGCGCCTTCGCCCAGTGCTGATGACCGCCCTGGTCGCCAGCCTGGGCTTCGTGCCGGTCGCATTGTCGCACGGCACCGGCGCGGAAGTGCAGCGTCCGCTCGCCACCGTGGTGATCGGTGGCCTCGTCACCTCGACACTTCTCACGCTCTTCGTACTTCCCACTTTGTTCGCAGCCATCGAGGGATGGCGCACTCAACGCGCAACGCGCCGCGCGGAGTCCGCGGCCGATGCCAATTCCCAGCTCAACGGAGTTGCCACATGAGCGAAGACGTCATGGGAAGCGCGACGCGTCGCGTGCTCCACACAGCACCACTCTCCGACCGATCGCTCGATGCAACGAACCACACGGCTTGATCTTCCGCTCCTGCTCCCTGACGTGCCAGACAGTCGCGATGCGTGCATCGCTCGGCTTACGTCGGTGCTTCAAGCGCGACCCGGTGTGGTGCGGGCGCACGTGCTCGACGTCGGTGACACAGAGCCTGGCGGGGCGATGGCGGTCACGAGCCCGGTGCTCTGTTTGCATTATGACGCCGACCGCGTCACGCTCGCTGATGTGGAAGCGCTCACCCGGGCGGCTGGTGCGTCGATCAGCGAGCGGTTCGCGCATGCACTCGTCCCGATACGCGCGGTGGCGACGGAAGACGACGGCACGCGGATCGAAGAGATGCTTCGCGCGGCGCCCGGCGTGACGGCGGCCGCAGTGAGCTTGGCGGCGCAGGTGGCCAGAGTGGAATTCGACCGCCGCGTCACATCGCGCGCGAACATCGAAGCGGTGCTCCGCGACGCGTCCGCAGTGCCGCTCGAGAATGGGGGCCCGAAGTCACCGGCAAGTGTGGCCGTGCCTGCAGACGAGCACGTAAACGACGACGGGCACGATCATGATGCGCCACCGGACCGGGCCGACGCTCCGGGCGGGTCTCTCGGCTGGTACGGTCGCAACCGCGAGCTCGCGTGGAGTCTGATGTCAGGCGCGCTGCTGCTCGCAGGCTGGCTCATGGAGCGTGGCATGACGGAGCCACGATGGATGGCCATCGCGCTCTTCGTCGCTTCCTACGTGTTCGGCGCCCGGGACAACGTGGGGCATTTCCTCGCCGATCTCCGGCGCGGCAAATTCCACTTCAACATCGACCTCCTGATGGTCGTGGCGGCCTCCGGCGCGGCTGCGCTGGGAGAATGGGCAGAGGGCGCGCTGCTGCTGTTCCTCTTCAGCCTGGGCCACGCGCTCGAACACTACGCGTTGGGCCGGGCGCGGAACGCCATCACTGCGCTTGCCGAACTGGCGCCGTCACGGGCAATGGTGGTGCGCACGGAGAACGGGGTAAAGCACGAGGTCGCGGTGGCCATCGCCGAGGTGAAGCCCGGTGATCAGGTTGTCGTGAAGCCGGCCGAGCGCGTGCCCGTCGATGGTACGGTTCGCGAAGGCCGATCCGGCGTGAATCAGGCACCGATCACGGGCGAGAGCGTGCCGGTCGACAAGGCGCCCGGCGATCAGATCTTCGCGGGCAGCGTGAACGGCGAGGGGGCGCTCGTCATCGACGTCACGGTGGCGGTGGGGGATCGCACGCTGGACCGAGTGATCAGGCTGGTCTCCGAAGCGCAGACACAGAAGGCGCCGACGCAGCAGTTCACCGAGCGATTCGCTCGCGTGTTCGTACCGGTGGTGCTGATCGGGGATGTACTGCTGATTGTCGTGCCACCGCTGCTCGGATTACTCTCGTGGCCGGAAGCGTTTGCACGCGCGATGGCGGTGCTGGTCGCGGCGTCTCCGTGCGCGCTGGCACTCGGCACGCCCGCCGCGGTGCTGGCAGGCATTGCGCAGGCAGCTCGCAACGGCGTGTTGATCAAGGGTGGAGCGCATCTCGAAGCGCTCGGATCGATTCGTTCCCTTGCACTCGACAAGACGGGCACGATCACGGTCGGAGAGCCGTCGGTGACCGACGTGGTGCCCATGGATTCTGTCGAGGAAGCGTTCCTGCTTACCACTGCCGCAGCGGTGGAGCAGCGCTCGCAGCATCCGTTGGCGAAGGCAGTGGTGCGCCGCGCATCCGAGCAAAAGCTCACCGTGCCGGAGGCCGGCGAACTTACGTCGGTCACCGCACGCGGAGTGCGCGCGCCCGTGGACGGCGCCGTCGTCGAGATCGGCCGCGCGCTGCTGTTTGAGGATGCAGGTGTTGCTGTTCCCCAAGCAGTGCGCGATGCCGTGAAACGTCTGGAGGATGCGGGACGCAGCACGATGATTGTGCGGCGCGTTGGGAACGTGCCGGAGTTTCTGGGCGTGCTGGGCCTCGCGGACGAGCCCCGCGCGAACGCGCGCGAGACGCTGGTGGCGCTTCGTAGCGCCGGCATTCAGCGCATCATCATGCTGACAGGTGACAACGTCGGCGTCGGCAACGCGGTGGGTACCGCCGTCGGCGTCGACGAGGTCCGCGCGGGACTGCTCCCGGAAGACAAGGTGGCGTCGATCAAGGAGCTCGCCGCGGCGGGCCCGGTCGCGATGGTGGGTGACGGGGTCAACGACGCGCCTGCGCTCGCACACGCGACCGTCGGGATCGCGATGGGTGGTGCAGGGACAGCGGCCGCGTTGGAAACCGCGGACGTCGCCCTGATGGGCGATGACTTGAGTAGACTCCCGTTCGCCATCGCGCTCTCACGCCAAGCGAAGCGCGTCATCCGGCAGAACCTCTTCGTGTCGCTCGGCGTGATCGCCGCGCTGGTCGTGGCGACCGTGAGTGGCGTCGCGAGCATCGGGCCCGCCGTGATCGCGCATGAGGGGAGCACGCTCGTCGTTATCGCGAACGCGCTGCGGTTGCTGCGCTTCGGGACGAAGACGTACTGCGTGCTTGTGCCGCGAAGATAGGTCCCTAATTCGATACTGGCGTGGAAAACCGTCGGCGATCCCACCGAGGGCGCGCTATTCATTGCCGCTACCAAAGCGGGCGGCAACCACGAGCAGATCGAGGAGGAGCTGCCAAAGCATCATGAGATTCCTTTCGATTCCGACCGCAAACTCAGCGCGGTGATTCGCAAGACGCTGGACGGGAAGCTCCGTGCCTTCATCAACGGCGCACCGCGCGTCTACGCGTTGTCGATCGATAACGGTGCGCGATTCTTCGCGGCCATGCTGCCACTCTCGGACATCGATCGATCCGTCGCGATGTTCGCGCGCTGGATGATCGCGATCGCGATCGCGGGGAGCGCGGCAACGACTTGCATCGGCTGGTTGATTGCCCGGCGGGCGCTGCGACCGGTCGCGGTACTCACCGTTGGAGCCATGGCGCAATCGCGCGCGTTTTCCCGGC
>JANLVM010000583.1:0-6175 GCA_031364015.1 Gemmatimonadaceae bacterium | reverse complement strand
GGCACGCATCCCGATCGATCTCTCAATCGCGAGGGTGGAGAAACGATTGTTGAGCGACGCGGTTGATGCTGATATCACCGCAGATTCGCTTCAACTGAGCACGCTGGGTATCGTCGTTGCCGGAGTGAGCCGAGTCCGTGGCGCGCTCGACGGTCGCGTGGCGGTCACGGGAACGATGGACCGTCCCGTGGGAACGGGCTCGATAGTGCTCTCGAATTTTTCGGCATACCTCGACGATCTCGGAATCGAGCCGACGGGAGGGCGCGCCGTTCTGAGGGCGGCACAGGATTCACTCATTCTGGAATCGTTTCGCATAGTCAGCGGTCGTGCGACTGACACGATTGGTGTCCGTGGCGCGATGCGCTACGCGTTAAACGAGCCGGCGACGATCAGCGTGCATGCGTTCGCGAACAACGCGCTTCTGGCCCGACGTCGCGATGGGACCGAGCTCGTGCTCAGTGGAGCGCTCGAGGCGCGCGGACCACTCAAGCGACCGTCAGTCAATGGAAACGTGTTTGTGCCCCGCGCGACGTTCATGATCGATCCGCTGAGCGCCAGCACCGCGCTCGACCTCACGTCAACCGCTGCTCGCGAGTATCTGACAGCGTCGGAAATACCAGTCGTCGATTTTGCGGGACGGTCGATGTCAACCCTGGGGCGGTTCGCTACCGTGAATCAAGTGCGCCTTGAACTCGGGAACGAAGTCTGGGTGCGAACGCCGGAAGCGGCCGTCAAGCTCACCGGTAGCGTGAATCTGTCTACGAAAGGTCGCGCGTTAGTACCGGAGGGCGAGATCACGGCCAATCGCGGGCAGTATCGACTCGATCTGGGCGTGGTAAACCGCAGCTTCAGCATCGACTCCGGGCGCGTGCGATTTTTTGGCGATACGTCGATTGCTCCGTCGTTGGACATTAGTGCGACCAATGTGGTGCGATTGGCAACGGGTGAGGAGATCCCGGTGGGCGTTCACATCGGTGGGACGATTGTGGGTCCACTGCTGACGCTTTCGAGTACCGATCCGTTGTACGCCAGTGCCCCCGAATCGGAAATTATCTCGCTGCTGATATTTGGCGCCCCGACGTTTGCGCTTGACGGCCAGAGTCAAAGCACGGTGCGCGCGGTCACCGGAGTGCTACTCCCCTCGGTCGGCGGGTTCGTAGAAGGCGCGCTGCAAAAGTTGCTGCCCGTATTCAATACGGTGCAGGTGACCACTGGCGGTCAGGAGGGTGGACTGAATCAGTACACCTTGTTGGACAACCTCAGCATTTCTGCGGGCAAGCAGCTTGGCGAGAAGACGTTTCTGCGTCTGAATACGGGTGTGTGTCGCGGCAATGGACAGACGTCTGAGCGGGGCGCGTCGCTGTGGTACGGTGTTGCTGCCGAGTACCGTCTCAGCCGCGGATACACGGCACAGTTGGGCGTCGACCCCGGTGCTGCGCCGTGCTCGCGTTTGGGAGGGGACGTGTTCCCACGGATGCAATTCGGCTTCGACCTGTTCCGGGAGTGGATTTTTTAGGGCACAAGCGAACCGATAAATCACTGTGGCCCATCGGTGACCTCTGGATGCCGAGGGGAATCGTCGGTTGGAGCGACCAGGGCCGCCCGCCACTTCATCCACGTGTCAGTCGCCTCGCCCACCCATTGTGTGCGGGCCGTGCCCAGGAACGCGACCGCGCCACCCGCGACGGCACCAAGCGTGGCCGCCCAGCGCACAATTGGATCATTGACGCCGACGTCGCCGATCAGCGCCGCCAACAACTCACCACGCATCCGCATGACCACCGGCGATGCCACCCGAATGCTGTTGAAGTTGGGATCGTACCGGGCGCCCACGCTCTCGATCAACACGGCGGTTCGGGCGAAGTACACCAACTCTCCTGGCAGCACAATCGGCCAGGAAAACAGTTCGCGCATGACGCGCTCGGCCAGCATGCGCGTCCGTTCCGCGATCGCTGACTCGCTGTAGGCGATGTCCAGCAGCACTGTGACGAGCTCGGTCATCATGTTCGGTGCCGTGCCGGGTGCGACCATCCCCAGTGCGAAGAAGCCACGGGCTAACGCCTCAGGATCCTGTCGCACCGCCGCGATCACGGCGTCGAACAGGGCTTTGCGCGTTTTCACATCGACGTCAATCACCATGCCAAAATCGAGCAGGATGATGCGGCCCTCGGCATCGACGAGCAAATTGCCCGGATGCGGATCGGCGTGGAAGACGCCGTCGCGCAGCATCATGCGGGCGTAGCATTCGATCAGCGTTTCCACCAGCGCGCGAGGTGAGACCGTCCCTTGTGCGATGCGCGCATCGAGTGCGTCAATGCGTGTGCCCGGGAGATATTCGAGCACGAGGACCTCGTGACGCGTGAGGTCCGGGACCACCTCGGGAATGCGCAACCGCGGCTCGTCCGAGAATCGCGCTCGCATGTGCGTGCATTGCGACGCCTCACGCACGAAGTCCATCTCCTCGCGCACGTGTAGGGAGAACTCGTCCAGCACGACCCGAAAGCCGTGGATGTGATGATGCGGAAAGCGCCGGTACACCCAGTCCACAATACGGCGCCCAAGGCGGATATCGCGCGCGACGATGGCTTCGACGCCGGGACGTAGGATCTTGACGACCACCTCGCGCCCGCGATGGCGGGCACGATGCACCTGGCCCAGCGAGCCGGCGGCCAGCGGAATCGGATCGAGGGCGTCGAGTACGGTATCCGGATCGACGCCCCACGAGCGCTCCAGCACCGCACGCAGCGCCGGCCACGCCACCGGTGGTACTTGATCGGTGAGTGTGCTGAGCGCGCCCAGATACGGCTCGGCCACCAAGTCGGCGCGCGTGGAGAAAATTTGCGCCAGCTTGATAAAGGTTGGCCCCAGCTCCGCCAACGCGTTCACGACGCGACGCGCACGCGTGTCGTGAAAGGCTGCGGTGCGCGCAACCGGTCCTCCCCACCGAATCCCGCGTCGATAGTCGCGCCGAAAGGACAGCGCCAACGGGACGAGTCGGGCGAGAATGACACCGAGTCGAAGCCAGTCGCGCATCAGGACCCCACGACCACGCGCCGCGCATCCGCCGCGGCGATCAGTGAATCGGTATCGAGGTGGGCCAATGAGGCGCTGTACGTCCAGAGCGACTCGGCGAGCGCCGTATCGAGCGCGGCCGTAGACGGTTCGGTGCGCGCGCGCTTGACCCAGTATTGGCCGGTGGTGTGGCGCGCTTCGTCGTCGATGGCCAGCCACACCAACGTGTCGGCGCCGGTCTCGGGACTGATAGCGACCACATCCATCACGCGCCGCATAAGGCGGCCTCGTCGACCGTTGTTGACACCGAATCGTGTGGAGACGACGCCCGGATGCATCGCCTGAACGACGATCTTCTCCGGATCGAGCCGAGCGGCCAGCGCGCGCGTGAAGAGGAGATTGGCGAGTTTGGAATTCGCGTACGCGGGCCACCCGGCGTACGTCTGCAGGTGCGGCACATCGTCGAGCCCCATGTCCGCGTCACGATGGGCGCGGCTGGCGACACACAGCACTCGGGCCGGCTGCCCTGGTGTGGCGGCAATGGCGAGGCGGTCCAGCAGCAGCAACGTCAGGGTGAAATACGCGAGATGGTTGAGCGCGAAGGTTCGCTCAAGACCTTCGGCGGTCACCTCACGTCGCAGAAAAACGGCGCCGGCGTTGTTCACCAGCACGTCGATACGGTCCAAACGCTGCCGCAGCCGGTGCGCCAGATCATGCACCGCGTCCTGACGCGATAGATCAGCGATCTCCCACGCCACGGTGCGAGATCCGGTGTCGCTCATGATGGCACGAGCGGCCGCGGCGGTTTTCGCTTCGTTCCGACCGACCATGACGACGGACGCACCGGCTTTGGCGAGGGTGTGTACGGCGGCGCGACCGATGCCATCGCTGGCGCCAGTCACGACAACGGTCTTGCCTTCACGCACGGATACCGACAAAAGAAGGGGAGTCGAGGGCGGAGAGAACGACAAAGGCGCGACCTGACTTGATCGCGCCTGTCGAAGATCTACCCGCTAAACGAAATCAGTTCGCGATTAGTTCGCGATTAGTTCGCGACGGCGTTAATCGGAATCGGACCCAGAGAGCCGGCGGTGACCGTGGCCGACTGCTGTCCGACCGACGCGCCAAGCGTCCACCGTACGGTGACCTCTCCGAGCGCGTTCGTGACAACCGATTGCGGCGAGATGCTCCCGCCACCGCTGGTCACCGCCAACGCCACCGTCTGATTCGGAATCGGGACGTTGGTGCCGCCAGTGACCCGAATGACAATTTGAACCGGGAGCGCGGCGCTGGCCCTCGCCGTCTGGTTGTTGCCCTGGGCCACCACCAAGTCGCCGGGAAGAATCCCGAACGCTTGAAGCGTCACCGGGTCGACCCCAGGGGCGTTACCGCTCACCGATTGCACCTGGGATGCCGGCCCGAGCGTCCATTTGGCTTTGACCTCGCCATTGGCATCGCTCACCACCGAAGGCGGGTCAATAACTCCGCCACCCTGTACGACGTTAAAACTCACCGGTACTTTCGCGACCGGCGTGCCATCGGTCGCATAGACGCGAAGCACCACCTGCGTCGGCAACAGGGTTCCAGCAGCCGCCTGCTGCATGTTTCCCTGCACGATCGACAGTCGCGCGGCGGCAGGCGCTTCGACGGTCTTGGTACAGCCGGGAAACGCCAACAGCGTGGGTACCGCCGTCAGCAGGGCGGCCCGCAGAAACTGGTTGTTGGTGGTGCGCATGGTCAACGAGGGTCGGGGTCTCTCTCTCCATGGTGAAGTGTCGGCCGCTGCCGTTGAGGAGTTGAGTGCGGGCTTTCGGTAACCGACCGGGGAAGCGCGAGGGAGGGCCGCGCCGTAGATTGGACGAGCTATGTCTGTCACTCCCCTCCACGCCATCAGACCCGCGCGGCGGGCGGACCTTTCGGGCCCCGGATCGGTGGTCGAGGCCGCCCAGGGAAAGGTTGCGCCGTCCGTCGATGAGGCGCCCGTCCGGAATCCCGGCACGGCGCTGGATCTGGCGCTGGTCCGGTCCACCCATGTGAACAAGAGCGCTGTCGAGCGTCGCGTGGCCACGTTGCCCGGTCGTCGCACGGTCAAGAAAGAGTGGCAGGCCGCGTGGTTGCTGCGCGCCGTGAGCTGCATGGACCTCACGACACTTTCTGGCGACGATACCGAGGGGAACGTGCGCCGACTGTGCGCGAAGGCTCGACATCCTTTGCGCGCCGATCTCGTGAGTGCGCTGGGTATCGGAAACCTTGGCCTGACGGTTGGCGCAGTGTGTGTGTATCACCGGTATGTCGCGACGGCCGTCGACGCCCTGCGCGGAACGGGCATTCCCGTGGCGGCTGTTTCCACCGGATTCCCGGCTGGGCTGTCGCCTCTGGAAACGCGATTGGCCGAAATCCATGCATCAGTCGCGGCCGGTGCTGCGGAAATCGATGTCGTGATCACGCGCGCGCACGCCTTGACCGGCGACTGGCACGCCCTTTACGATGAGGTCCGCGCGTTTCGTGAAGCGTGCGGTGATGCGCATTTGAAGACGATTCTCGGGGTGGGCGAATTGGCCACACTCACCAATGTCGCTCGAGCCAGTCTCGTGGCGATGATGGCCGGCTCCGATTTCATCAAAACGAGTACGGGCAAGGAAGCCACCAATGCGACGTTGCCGGCGGGCCTCGTGATGGCGCGCATGATCCGGGAGTATGGTTCGCGCGCAGGTCACGAAGTCGGATTCAAGCCCGCAGGCGGCATCCGTTCGGCCAAACAGGCGCTGGACTGGTTAATACTCATGAAGGAGGAGTTGGGTGATCGTTGGCTGCGGCCTCACCTGTTTCGCTTCGGCGCGAGCGGCCTGCTCACCGATATCGAACGTCAGCTCGAGCATTTTGTGACCGGTCGCTATGCCGCGACCTATCGCATGCCCATGGTCTGAATCGATGAGCACCTCCGTGACTCCGGGTAGCGCGCCGTCGACCGTGCGTGAGATTTTCGATGCGATGACGTATGGGCCGGCCCCTGAAGGCGACAGCCCGGCGCGGCTGTGGCTCGCGGCGCGTGCGCATCGATTCGGCCACTATATCGGTGGTCAGTTCGTCAATCCACTGGCGGGCGAATACTTTGCGGTACTCGATCCGTCAAGCGGTGCGGAGTTGGCGCAGGTGGCCCAGG
>JANLVM010000292.1:0-1585 GCA_031364015.1 Gemmatimonadaceae bacterium | reverse complement strand
GTTGTGCTGCGGCCGCTTCCATAAGATGCGGTTGGGCGGCCGTGCGGTACCTTCAGGTACGATAAAGCACGGCCGCCCAACCGCTACCCCAACGCGGCCGTCTGCACCAGCTGCCGTTATGCCGCGGCGCGCGGATGCTCGCTCGGTTCGACTCGACAGGCGCAGTAGGTGAAGGCCTGAGTTGCGCCGCCCGGCGTGGTGTGCAACTCGCGGTGGCTTTCAATCAACGCGAATGGCCGCCCGAACGCCGCATGCAACTGCGCCGGCGAGTAGCGAGCGACGTCGAGCCCGCTGCAGCGCGTCGGTCCGTCCTCCGCAAACGTCGCGACGATCACGAGACCGCCAGGACGCACCGCATGCTGCACCTGCTGCACATAGCGACTCCGGTCCTGCTCCGTGGTGAGGAAGTGAAACACCGCGCGATCGTGCCAGACGTCGAATCCTTGAGCGGGCAGCGAGGCATCCAGGACGTCCGCTGCCATCCACTCCACGTTGGACGCCCGCGGGCCAAGCCGAGCGCGGGCGATCTGGAGCGCAGCCGCAGACAGGTCGAGCACCGTGAGCGCGTCGTATCCGGCGGCCGAGAGAGCGTCCACCAGTGTTGAGGCGCCAGCACCAATATCGACGATGGCGGCGTGCCGATCCGGGCTGAGCGCTTCGATGAGCTGCCTTGAGAGGCGGGCCTCCGCCTGGAACCAGCTCACCTCCTCCGCGCCTTTCGTGCGGTAGACGTGCTCCCAATGTTCAGCGCGAGGCATACTCTCTCTCCTTAGCACCGGCGGATTCACGTCGGCATAACGCGTACCGTTCAGCTGCAGCCGCATCAGATAAAAGTGCGCGAAGCGCGCGATCAATAGCGCGGCTGTCTGGTGCATGCAATGTAATGCGGCTCCAGGGCGCATACGGAGTGCGCCACCACACGGTGCTGGTGGGGCCGTCCGAAACCAAATCCATGCTACCGGTGCAAACCCCGGAACGCTTCAGGACGCTGTCGCACGGCGACTTGTTCCTCTGCGCGCTGGCCATGGACAACGCTGCGGTGTGTTGGGGATCGAACACACTCGGCAGTCTCGGCAACGGCTCCGAACGCGACGAATACCTGTATGAGCCAAGGCGAATCGTCGGTAGTCTGAGCTTTGCCAAGGTCGAGGCGTTCTATCGCACGCATGCGTGCGGACTGACGGTTGGCGGCGACCTGTATTGCTGGGGTGCCTTTCCCCCAGCGGCGATATCGACCCGGCTCGGCGCGAAGGCCTATGCGCCAGTTCATGTCGCCAAGGGCGTCAAGTTCACGGACGTGTTTGGTTCAGGCAGGCTGTGCGGAATCACCACGGACGGTCGCGCGCTCTGTTGGTAGCGATCGCCACGTCGTTCGAGTGGAGGGAGCGTTGATCGCACGCGAGGTCGTGCTTCGATGACCATTCCCGTGTTCGACCGGCGCCGATTCTCTGCTGCCTTTGGCGCGGTGTGCTTCGCGCTGACTGTCGTCTCGCCCTCTCTGCTCTCGGGCCAGCGTCGACCGGGGGTTAACATGGGATTTTACACCACCACTGACCTGCTCACCGGCGACGTGGAGGGCGGTTCG
>JANLVM010000267.1:0-17887 GCA_031364015.1 Gemmatimonadaceae bacterium | reverse complement strand
CCCATGTGCAGCACGCCGGTTACATTTGGCGGCGGCATCACAATCACGAATGGTTCACGAGTCGTCGCACGCGTAGCATCGGCGACAAATACTCCGTGCTCGGTCCAGCGCGGATACCACTCGGCTTCAGTTGTGGCGGCGTCGTACTGCGGGGGCAGTGGATTCAGGTCGGGCGATGTCATCCGGGGAAGCTAGTGGTCCGTCCGAGACTGACCAGCGCGCCTCTGATCGGTGCCGCGAACCGTGAGGCTGTCCATCACCTCTTCGACATCGGGGACCCCGCCCGCGAGGGTCCGCGCATGGGTCAACTCGGCTGGGCTATGTACCCAACCGGTGAGTTCAACGGTCCCGTCACCGATGGCGCCAATGTCGATCGCCCGACCGCGCAACGTCGGATCATTGCGGAACACTTCAAGCACTCTGGCCTCCAACTCTGCTTCGCTGGGGCGGTGCGCCTCGCGCAAAACATCTTCGTCGGCATGCTCGCCATCCGCAGCATCAGCGGCATACCGGGGGGCCACGCCCGGCGCGAGATGATCGTCGTCCGCGTGGTCGTGCTCGTCGACCCGCCGCCGACGCTTCGCGTTTCGGACCCGCGTCTTCAACCCGTCAAGTCCACCGGATTTCTCGGCGAAGAGTACGCCGAGCGCCAACCCAGCGACCGCGCCCAGGGCAACGAGCACGAGCATACCGTTGCGCTGCTGACTGCGACCGCGGAAACGTAATCTGGCCATGCACTTCCCTCAGGTTAAGCAGAGTCTGGCGGTGGCGCCTCAATACCCGCAACGATAACTTCCCTCGTCACGCGCGGCGAGGCATGCAACCGAGTGCCGAAACCGTTGCGCTGGTCGCGGCTCATCTCACTGGCTCACGCGCGCGTGCGCTCGCCCTCCCTGGAAATCGCAATAGATGATCGACGGACTGCCCGCCGCCCCTGCTGATGAGATGATTGTCCTGACGCTGCCCGATGGTTCCACACGCGAAGTGGCGGCGGGGACATTGGGGCGCGAGGTCGTGGCGAGCATTGGAGCCCGGTTGCTGCAGGCCTCAATTGCGGTAGCAGTGAATGGCGACGTGCAGGACCTTATGACGCCTCTGCGGACGTCCGGGGCGTTTGTGGTCCTCACAGACAAGGATCCGCGCGCATTAGGTGTGCTCCGGCATTCCGGCGCCCATATCCTTGCCACCGCGGTACGGCGACTTCGTCCCGATGCCAAGATTGGCTTTGGTCCGCCTATCGACGACGGATTCTACTACGATTTCGAAGTCGAAAAGCCGTTTACGCCCGATGATCTGGCGGCATTCGAATCCGAAATGCGAAAGGTTATCGCCGAGAAGTATCCCTTCGTGCGTGAGGAAGTATCGTTGGCGGTCGCACGTCAGCGATTTGTGGACGATCCGCTCAAGCTCGAGCGTCTGGACGATTTCGAAGGCAGCGATGAAGTCATCTCGACCTATACCGATGGCCCATTCATCGACTTGTGCCGTGGCCCTCACGTACAGGACACGTCGTATCTGAAGCACTTCAAGTTACTGACGACGGCTGGCGCGTATTGGCGCGGTGATGTCAAACGCCAAATGTTGCAGCGCATCTATGCGACGGCCTTCTTCAAGAAGGACGATCTGGATGCCCACCTCCACCAGATCGAGGAAGCGAAAAAGCGCGACCACCGGCTGCTCGGACGGTCACTCGATCTGTTCCAGCTGTTTCCGGTGGCCCCCGGTGGGGTGTTTTGGACGCCGAAGGGGACGATGCTGTACAACACCCTCGAGGCGTTCGTTCGTGAACGGCAGCAGGAGTCGTTCCGGGAGATCAAGACACCGCTACTGTACCACAAGGCACTTTGGGAGCAGTCGGGGCACTGGGGCAAGTATCGCGAGAACATGTTCCTCGTGCTCGACAATGAGTCGGCGGAGCACGATATGTCACTCAAGCCCATGAATTGTCCGTCGCATCATTTGTATTTTGCGTCGCACAAGCACTCGTATCGCGAGTTGCCCCTGCGCTACGTGACGTTCGATGTGTTGCACCGCAATGAGCTGTCGGGAGCGCTGTCGGGGCTCACCCGCGTGCGCCAGTTCGCGCAAGACGACTGCCACGTGTATTTGCGCGAAGATCAAATCGCCGACGAAGTGCAGTTCCTGATGGACTTCATCCTCGGATACTACGAAACGTTTGGACTGACGGCGCGACTCAAGTTTGCCACGCGCCCCGCGGAACGCATCGGCAGCGATGCACTGTGGGATCGGGCTGAGGCCGCATTGCGGACGGCGCTCGAGTCGACCGGGCGTGAGTATGAGTTGAAGGAAGGTGACGGTGCGTTTTACGGACCCAAGATTGATTTCGACGTGACCGACAGCATCGGTCGCGCCTGGCAGTTGGGGACGATCCAGTTGGATTACAACGCGCCCGAGCGATTCGACCTGTCGTACACGGGCGAGGACAACGCGGCGCATCGCCCGGTCGTGATCCATCGCGCGGTGTCGGGATCGTTTGAACGCTTCATTGCGATTTTGATCGAGCACTTTGCCGGGGCGTTCCCCGTGTGGCTGGCGCCCGAGCAGGTGCGAGTTATTCCCATCGCGAGCGACTTCAACGCCTATTCCGAGGTACTTGTGAGCCGACTGAAGGCGCTGGGGATTCGCGCCACGCTGGATGTGCGCAATGAGACGCTCAACTATCGCATTCGCGATGGCGAGATGCAGAAAGTGCCGTACATGTGCGTGATCGGACGCCGAGAAGCCGACGAGAACACGGTGGCCCTCAGAACCCGCGGGGCAGGGAAGAAACAGGACATCCTGCCGTTCGACGCGTTGGTGTCGCGATTGACCGAAGAAATTCGAACGCGCGCGCTCGTGCCAGCACCACCTGACGCGACCGGCTCGGCCAACGCGGAGACGGCGGCGTGACCCCGGAAGCCCTGCTGGATCTCTTCGTGTTGTCGCCGGTTGGGTTCGTCGAGGTGGACGAGGATGGACGCGTGGAAGTCGCGAATATCGCCGCGCGCAACCTGCTCACGCCGTTCACGCGGACGGGCACGCTCGACGACCTGTTCTCGGCGTTGGGATCGGTCGCGCCCGATCTCGCCGCTCGGGTGCGCAACTACCCGGCGCCGCGCGGCGTGATCGTTGAATCCATAGAGTTGCTCGCGCCGGGCGCGGCACGGGGGGTGCATCTGTCACTCGTAAAAGTGGCGCCCTCGCGCATTGTGGCCGTCGCCACCGACGCCAGCGGGCTCGCCCAGGCGCGGGGGGTTGTGGCGCAACTGGAACAGCGGCTCCATGCGGTCGAGAGTGCGGTGCGCGACTATGCGATTTACACCATCGATGACGGTGGGACGATCGTGTCGTGGAGTGAGGCTGCCGAGCGCGTCCATCAGTGGTCGGCCGCGGAGATGGTAGGACGCCCCGCGGCGTTGCTGCTTGCCGGAGATGCCGGTGGTGAGTCACACGTGCGAGAAACACTGTCGCAGGCGGCGCGAAACGGATGGTCGGAAGAAGAGGGACTGCGGTTGCGCTCCGACGGTTCGCCGTTCTGGGCGACGACCGTCATCACCGCGCTACGTGGCGCCGACGGCGTGGCCGTCGCATTCACGGTGGTCACACGCGATCTGTCGGAACGCCGCAAGTTGGAAGAGGCGGTGCGCGATGACGCGTCCAGTAACACCGACTATCTCACCGGCGCATCCACACGCCGTGTTTTTTTCGATGTCGCGTCGTCGGAAGTCGCGCGGGCGCGCCGATACGGCCAGCCACTCTCGCTGCTGCTGGTCGCTCCCGATAGTTTCCGCGAGATTGCCGAGTCGCACGGCGACGAGTTCTCGAACGAGTGGCTGCGAACGATCGCGAACGTGTGCCGGCAAGAATCGCGCACCACCGATGTGCTTGGGCGCGTTGGTGGCGAAGAGTTCGCTGTGCTGCTCCCCAGCACTGAGCTGTCGGGTGGCTTGGTGTTGGCGGAGCGAATCCGCGAACGCATGCAGCGCCACGTGTTTACCGGCGAGTCGCAGGGTGCGCGGTGCACGCTATCCGTCGGAGTGGCCGAGGTGCAGGACGAGATTGCCAGCGTTGAGGGGCTGCTGGCGGCGTCGGCGACGGCGGTTGAGAGGGCGCGGCAGGCGGGCATGAATCTGGTGGTTGGGTTCGACGCGTGAGCTGAGCCCAGACGGGCGCTCCCCTTCCGGCGCTGACAGTCGTGTATTTTTAAGGTTTCACCCCGTCGGGGAAATCGCTCCAGAGTGCGCCGTGCGCATTGGCGTCGAATCCGTGCCCCAAAAATCCATTTCATGACCGATCTGTCCCGCCAGCCCGTCATCGTAGGTGCCGCTCGAACCCCGGTCGGCCGATATCTCGGGGGCCTGAGCCCACTCTCGGCGCCCGAGCTCGGAGCTATCGCCATTCGCGCGGCACTCCAGCGCAGCGGTGTCGCACCAGATCATGTCCAGGAAGTGATTATGGGCCACGTGCTGCAGGGTGGCGCCGGACAGGCGCCCGGTCGCCAGGCCATGCTCAAGGCCGGAATCCCGTCGACCGTTTCGGCAGTGACCATCAACATGGTGTGCGGTTCAGGACTGAAGGCTGTCATGCTGGCGGCGCAGGCGATCAAGGCCGGTGATGCGCAGGTCATTATTGCTGGCGGACAGGAATCCATGTCCAACGCGCCGCACTACGTATACGGCATGCGCGGCGGCATAAAGCTCGGCGATCAAACCATGGTCGACGGCATGATCAAGGATGGACTGTGGTGCGGAAGCTGCGACGTGCACATGGGTGTCCATGCCGGATACACGGCAACCAAGGCCGGGATTACGCGCGAGCAGCAAGATGCGTTCTCGGCCGAGTCGCACGCCAAGGCAGTCGCCGCGCAACAGTCTGGCAAGTTTGTGACGGAAATTGTTCCCGTCGAGATTCCCGGGCGCAAAGGCCCCACGGTGATCAGCAGCGATGAAGGTCCGCGCGCCGATACCACCGGGGAGTCACTGTCAAAGTTGCGTCCGGCGTTTCCAGTGGCAGGGATGGACAGCAGCACGCTGAGCGTGACGGCTGGCAACGCGTCGTCGCTGAACGATGGCGCCGCAGCGGTTGTGGTGACATCCGAAGCCTATGCACGCGAGCACGGACTCACGATACTGGGTCGCATTACCGGCTATGCAACCGGAGCGGGTGATCCGCGCGATCTGTTTTTTGCGCCCATCACGGCAGTGAAGAATCTGATGCACAAGACGGGTACGTCTATTGGCGATTTCGAGTTGATCGAAGCCAACGAAGCGTTCGCGTCGCAGGCGCTGGCCGATGGCGCCGGCCTGGGCTGGGACGCCAGTCGCGTAAACGTGCATGGTGGCGCCATCGCGCTGGGCCATCCCATTGGCGCGAGCGGCGCGCGTGTATTGGTCACGCTGCTTCATGCCATGGCCGACCGCAACGCGCGCACAGGACTCGTGACACTGTGTCTGGGCGGTGGCGACGCGGTTGCGCTGTCGGTGGAACGCGTCGGCTGACGCCGGCGTGCAGCCTCTCGCTGTTACGGTCAGCGCGCAGTTGACGGAGCGCTCGTTTGTTATAGAGCCCGACAAATGGCGAACGCGGGCGGACGGTCCGCGGTGGCTGTACGCGCAGCCCGGTCGCTTGCGCGCTGTCTGGCGGCTGGCGGCGTTTGGGCTCGCGCTGCTGGTGTTGCAGCCGATTACGGAATCGATCGTCGCGCCCCTGTTCGGTGTGTTGTCACGCACCATTGGAGAGCCAGTCCCCGCGTATCCGTGGATCACACTGGTGAGCGTTTTGGCGTCACTCACGCTCACGCTACGCGTGATAGATGAAGCGCCGTGGCGCGCCGTCGGACTCGGGCGCAGTGGCTGGCGACCGCGTGTGCTTGCGGTGGGTCTCCTGATGGGAACGACAACCATTGTTGGCACCATGCTGGTGCTGTGGGCAACCGGCAGCGCGCACATCGAACCGTTCGCACTCCCGTTTGAAGGCGCGGGAAGCACGACGAATGCGTGGATGGCCACGGCCCTGCGCATCACGCTGCTGCTGGCACCCGCTGCACTCTGGGAAGAGTTGGTGTTTCGCGGATATCTGTGGACGGTGGCCGACGATGCGGGAGGGGTGCGCGTAGCGCGTTGGGCGACGGCGGTTGCTTTCGGCGCTGTGCACTTCCTGAATCCCGGAGCGGGCGTGCTCTCGACAGTGCTCGTGACGCTTGCGGGATTCTGCCTTGGAGCCGTACGAGAGCGCACCGGCAGTCTCGCGGCAGCCTGGCTCGCCCATCTGGCGTGGAACTGGATCATGGCGGTTGTCTTGCATGTCCCGGTGAGTGGCACGGCCTTCGCGACGCCCGCATATCGCACGGTTGTGAGCGGACCCGCATGGTGGACCGGAGGGTCGTGGGGACCGGAAGGCGGCGCCGCCGCGTTGCTCGTCCTGGGCTCCGCCCTGCTACTGTCCACAGGACCGACAGCGTTGAGACCTTTCCGCATGGGGAGTAGTTCGCGATGAGCGATAGATCGGGTGACACGGTGAAAACAGTGGCGGTGGTCGGCGCCGGACAGATGGGAAACGGCATCACCCATGTGTTCGCGGCGAATGGTTACGCGGTCACGATGATTGATGTCAGCGCCGACGCGTTGACGCGCGGCACAGAGACGATCGGCAAGAATCTTGATCGCCAGGTGAAGAAAGGCGCCCTCAGCGCTGACGATGCGAGCGCGTCGTTGCGTCGCATCGCGACCGCCACCTCGCTTGACGCGGTCGCGACTGCGGACATCGTGATCGAGGCCGCAACCGAACGCGCCGATCTCAAGTTTCGCATATTCGAGGATCTCGATCGGCTGGCGCCGGTTGGCGCGATCCTCGCCACCAACACCAGTTCGATCGCGATTACGGAAATTGCCGGACACACGAAGCGCCCCGAGCTGGTCATCGGTATGCACTTCATGAATCCGGTGCCGGTGATGCAGCTGGTCGAGGTCATTCGCGGACTGGCGACGAGTGACGTCACCACGCAACGCGTGATGGCCCTGTCGAAGGCGCTGGGCAAGACACCCGTTGAGGTCAACGACTATCCGGGTTTTGTCGCCAACCGAATTCTGATGCCGATGATCAACGAAGCGATTTACTGTGTGATGGAGGGCGTGGGTACGCCCGAGGCCATCGACACCGTCATGAAGCTTGGTATGAATCATCCCATGGGGCCGCTCGCGTTGGCCGACTTCATTGGCCTCGACACGTGCCTGGCAATTCTCAACGTCCTGCACCAGGGGCTGGGCGATCCGAAGTATCGTCCGTGTCCGCTGTTGCGAAAGTATGTCGCCGCCGGCTGGTACGGAAAGAAGTCGGGTCGCGGCTTCTACCAGTACTGAGGGCGCCATGAGTCTTCTGGCATTTACCGACATGCAGTTGGAGATCCAACGACTCGCGCGCGCCTATGCGCAACGCGAGCTGGTGCCGCTCGCCGCAGAGCGCGATCGCGAAGAACGCTTCGACCGCGACATGGTGTCCCAAATGGCGGCGCTCGGATTTTTCGGCATGCTCACCCCTGAGCGATTCGACGGTCTGGCACTCGATGCGCAGAGCTACTTGCTGGCGCTCGAGGAAATAGCGGTGGCCGATTCGTCGGCGGCGGTATTGCTGAGCGTGCACAATTCGCTGCCGACGCAAATGATCCTCAACTTTGGCAACGACGCGCAACAGCAGCGATTCCTGCCGGCGATGGCCCGCGGTGAACTCCTTGGGGCCTTCGCCTTGTCGGAGCCGGAAGCCGGATCGGATGCCGCGTCGCTCCGCTGCCAGGCCGTGCGGGATGGTGACGATTGGTTGCTCACGGGCACCAAGGCGTGGGTGTCGCACGGCAGTGAGGCGGGCGTCATCTTGTGTATGGCGCGCACCGATACATCAGACGCGCGTCTCGGCGCGAAAGGCATTTCGACGTTTATCCTCACGCCCGACCTGCCGGGCTTTCACGTCGGGAAAAAGGAGTCGAAGCTGGGACTGCGCGCGTCGCCCACCGTGCAAATCAATCTGGATAGTTGCCGCGTACCCGGTGATCGGCTGCTCGGCGACGTGGGCCGCGGTTTCATTTATGCACTCGGGTCACTGGACCACGGACGTCTGGGGATTGCGGCGCAAGCCATCGGAATTGCCCGCGGCGCACTCGAAGCAAGCGTTCGGTACGCGACCAATCGGCAGCAGTTCGGCCAAGCCATTGCCGAGTTCCAGGCGATTCAATTCAAAATCGCCGATATGGCGACCCGTATTACCGCGTCGCGCACGCTATTGCATGCCGCGGCGGCGGCCAAGGAGCGTGGTGAAAGCATCACCCGCTTCAGCTCCATGGCGAAACTGTTCGCCACCGAAACCGCGATGTGGGTTACGACGCAGGCCATCCAGATATTTGGTGGCTATGGCTACGTGACCGACTATCCCGTTGAACGTTTCTTTCGCGATGCCAAGGTGACAGAGATCTACGAGGGAACCTCGGAGATTCAGCGCATCGTGATTTCGCGGGAAACGCTGGCCGCTGCTGCGGCCGCCGACGGTTCTCTCTCCGACTGAGCCACGACACTATGCGCTACTTCGACACGATCGCCGAGATGGGCCACGAACAAGTGGTATTCTGTCACGACAAGGCGTCCGGCTACCGCGGCATTATTGCTATTCACGATACGACGTTGGGACCCGCACTGGGCGGATGTCGCTTCTGGAACTACGCCACCGACGACGACGCGGCCATTGACGCGCTGCGTCTCTCGCGCGGCATGACCTACAAGAACGCGGTCGCTGGTCTCAATTTGGGCGGCGGTAAGTCGGTCATCATCGGCGACAACACGACCACGAATCGCGAGATGATCTTCCGCGCGCATGGTCGGTTCGTCGATTCGCTTGGTGGACGCTACGTCACAGCGGAAGATGTCGGAACCACTGTCGAGGACATGGATTTCGTGCACATGGAAACGAAGTTCGTGACCGGCATTGGCTCCAAGTCGGGCGATCCGTCATCGGTGACCGCGCACGGCGTGTTTCGCGCCATCCAGGCGTCGGCGTGCGAGCGGTGGGGCAGCGATTCACTGGAAGGACGCACCGTCGCCATCCAGGGACTGGGTCACGTCGGTCATCATCTGGCCATCGAACTGCACGAGGCCGGCGCCAAGCTGATCGTGACGGATATTGACGCCGGACGTATACAGCGCGTGGTGGACGCTACCGGTGCCGTCGTGGTGTCGCTGAACGACATTTACGGGGTCAAGGCGGACATTTTCACACCGTGTGCGTTGGGGGGCATCCTCAACGATGAAACCATTCCCCAGCTCAAGGTAGAGATTGTCGCGGGCGCGGCAAACAACCAACTGCTCGAGGATCGACATGGCGATGCGCTGGAAGAACGCGGCATCCTGTACGCGCCCGACTACGTGGCGAATGCGGGCGGGGTCATCAACGTGTACAGCGAGCTCACGGGGTGGCGTCGTGAGCGCGCGTTGCGCAAGGCCGACGAGATATACACGACAGTGCGCAGCGTCTTCCGTTTGGCCAAAGAGACGGGCCTCCCCACCTACAAAGCCGCCGATCGCGTCGCCGAACAGCGCATTCATGCGGTGCGCGGTATGATCAAGACGTGGCCGCAGTATCCCAATCGCGAGGGTTGAGCATGGTTGACGTGGCACGTGCAGCGGAACGTATTCCGATCGCATCCGATCACGCCGGTTTCGAGCTGAAGGAGCGCTTGCGGGCGACGCTCACCGAGATGGGGTTCGACGTCCATGATGTTGGCACGCACAGCACCGCGAGTACCGACTATGCCGACTACGCGCACCCGCTAGCCGAGGACGTGTCGTCGGGCGCCGTGTCGCGTGGCGTGCTGCTGTGCGGCACGGGCCTTGGCATGTCCTACGTCGCGAACCGGTATCCGGGCGTGCGGGCGGCGGTGGCGTGGACTCCCGAGATCGCCTCGCTCGCACGCAAACACAATGACGCGAACGTGCTGGTGCTTCCCGCGCGGTTTGTGTCCGACGAAGATGCCATTGCCATACTGCGCGCCTGGCTGGGGACCGCGTTCGAGGGCGGTCGTCACATCACGCGCATCGAAAAGATTGAGCGCGACGTCGACACGATCGGACACGAGGCATGACGGTGAACCACACCCTCCCCGACAGCGACAGTGTGGCGTGGCATCAGTGGGATCGCCTGCCACCTGGCGATGCGCTAACGGCGGCCGATCCGGTCGTCGCGCGACTCATTGAAGAGGAGATCCAGCGCCAGTGCGACGGCATCGAGCTGATTGCCAGTGAGAACTTCGTCTCGCCAGCCGTCATGGAGGCGATGGGGTCGCCGCTTACCAACAAGTATGCCGAAGGACTGCCGGGGAAACGCTACTACGGCGGTTGCGAAGTCGTCGACAAGATCGAACAACTCGCCATCGATCGCGCCAAGCAACTCTTTGGCGCCGAGCACGCCAATGTGCAGGCGCACAGCGGAGCGTCCGCTAACGCGGCGGTGTTTCTCGCGTTCCTCAAGCCCGGCGACACGTTCCTCGGGATGGACCTGTCGCAAGGCGGTCACCTGACGCACGGTTCGCCGGTGAACTTTTCGGGAATACTGTACAGAGCTGTGTCGTACGGACTGACGGAAGGCGGTTTCATTGACTACGACGCCATGCGTACGGCGGCGCGGACGCACCGTCCGAAGATGATCATCGCCGGTTTCAGCGCGTACTCGCGCACGATCGACTGGCAAGCGTTCGCGGATGTGGCACACGAGGTCGGCGCGCTGTTTATGGTGGACATGGCGCATTTTGCCGGACTCGCGGCTACGGGTGTATATCCATCACCCGTACCGTTTGCCGATGTGGTCACCAGCACTACACACAAGACGCTGCGCGGTCCGCGTGGCGGCCTCATTCTCTGCAAGGCAGCGCATGCCAAGGCCGTCGACAAGGCAGTCTTTCCAGGGATGCAAGGGGGGCCGCTCGAGCATGTCATCGCCGCCAAAGCTGTGGCGTTCCACGAGGCGCTGCAGCCGTCGTTTACGACCTATTGTCGTCACGTGGTCGACAACGCCAGAGTGTTGGCCTCGGCGCTGATGGCGCGCGACTATCACGTCGTATCGGGTGGTACCGACAATCACCTCCTGCTCGTCGACTTGCGCAACAAGGGATTGACGGGAAAGCTCGCCGAAAAAGTGCTCGACCTGGCCGGCATCACTGTAAACAAAAACACCGTCCCACACGAAACGCAGTCGCCATTTGTCACGAGTGGCATCCGCCTTGGGACGCCGGCCGTGACCACCCGTGGCATGGGGACCGAGGCCATGCAGCGCATTGCCTCGCTGATTGATCGTGTGCTCAGCGCACCGGACGACACGAATGTGATCGCCGAGGCTCACGTTGAGGTGAAAACCCTCGCCGACGAGTTTCCGCTCTACCGCTCGGTCTAGGCCGGTCCAGGCCTATTGTGTCCCGCTTCCAGACACTACATCATGTATCGTCGCGTCGCGCGTTGCAGACGCCGACGTCCGCGCGTCCTTGGTGACGCGAACCGTTTCAATTTCGGGTATCGAGGATCGACGTAGTGGCCGAGCTGGCGTTCCGTGATGGCATTATGGATCAAATTCGACTGCGTGAGCAGCGTTTCGACGAGCGCGCCTATCTGTTTCTGCTCGCGGCGCTTGAGCACTGCCAGGCGGAACTCACCGAGCGGCGTCATATCACCGGCCCGGAGCTCGCGCACGCGTGCCGTGCGCTCGCGCTGCAGCGCTTTGGTGTGACCGCGCGCATTGTGCTGGAACATTGGGGCGTGAGTAGCACCAGCGACATCGGTGATATCGTCTTCACCTTGGTCGATACCGGACTGCTCATTAGTCAGCCGCAAGATTCGCGCGATGATTTTTATGGCGTGTTCGATTTCGCCGATGCCTTCGAGCGCGAGTATCCGTGGAGTACCGCGCACGTCTGACACCGCGAACGGTGTGCCGCGAAGCGAACCGACTCGAGGTGCGCACGCGCTTCGTGTCACCACGTCCGGGCAAGCCTCAGAGCGCGATCGCGTAGCCGTCGCCGGCGGGATTCCATCATTTGCGCTGATGCTACAGGCCGGGACCCAATCGGCCGCCGTTATTGTGCGCGACCATGCACACTGCTTGGCGCACGGTGTGGCGGTATTCGCCGGGCCCGGGAATAACGGAGGCGATGCATATGTCGTGGCCGCACAGTTGGCCCGGGCTGGCGTTCGCGTGCGGCTTGTCGTAGCGGCACCGTCGCGCACGCCAGACGCACAGCGCGCCGCGGCAGCCGCCATGCGATATCTTGGGCGCGGACTGTCCGTCGGCGACCCGACCGGTGATGAGCGACTTGGCGTTGATGGCCTGCTCGGTACCGGTCACGTCGGACCGCTTCGCGAGCCGCTCACCACCAGCGCCATCGCGCTCGCCGCCTGTAAAGCGCGCGGCGCAACGATTGTCGCACTCGATGTGCCATCGGGGCTTGACGCGACCACCGGTGCGTGTGCCAGCCACATGGTCGCCGCCCATGTTACGACGACGTACGGCACGCTGAAGCGCGGACTGCTCCTGTCCCGCGCCGCCGCTGGTCGGATTGTCCTGCTCGATATCGGCCTCGGCTCGCAGGTCGCACTGCACGATCAGGCGTGGCACGTGGCGAGTACCGCATCGCTGGCAGAACGACTTCCCGCGATCGCGTGGGATGCGCACAAAGGTCGTCGAGGGCACCTGGCACTCGTGGGCGGGGCAGTGGGCATGGCGGGCGCGATCGTGTTGGCCGCGCGCGCCTCGCTGGTGTCGGGTATCGGTCTGGCGCGTGCATGGGTTGAAGGACCGGGTGTGACCGCACTGCAGCAAAGTGTACCGCAAGCGATTGCCAACGTCTGGGACACTGCGGCGGCAACCCCTGCGCCGTGGGGCCACGCGCTTGCCATTGGGCCGGGACTTGGTCGATCGGACCGGTCGCTGGCCGTGTTGCGCACCGCACTCGACATGCACCCGGGTGTGCCGGTGGTACTCGATGCCGACGCGTTGTCGCTGGTCGCCGCCGAAGGCGGTGATGTCGCGCACCGACTGCGAGTGTGGTGCGGCGACGACCGCGCAGTGGTGTGTACGCCGCACGCCGGTGAGTTCGCCCGACTCACTGGTGGCTCCGTCGCGCACGACTGGGATCAACGCGCGACCGATCTGATCGACTTTGCCGTGCGCGCCGGCGTGACGGTGCTGCTCAAAGGCACCCCGACACTGATCGCGACGTCGGACGGCGCGCCGGTGGTCGCCATGTTGCGCGGATCGGCCGTGCTGGCCACCGGTGGTAGTGGTGATCTGCTCACCGGAATTGTCGGATCGCTCCTCGCCCAACACGTCTCGGCACCAGACGCCGCGCTACTCGGCGCCACGGCCCATGCGGTAGCGGCAGAACATGCGATGCGTTTGGCGGGCGGCATTCGTGGCGTCACGCTGGACGACGTCCTGCGCAGTTTGCCCAACGCGTGGCGCGAGATGGCGCACCCGGCGACCTTTCCCCCTGGAGTCTTAGCCGAGCTACCCGCGCCCGAGTAATCCGCGTGTTCGTCCGTCGTCAATTGCCGAATGCTGTCGTCGTCATCGTGGCTTGCGCGGTGTCGATCGTGCTGTTCGCGTCCTGCGCGATGGGCGGTTCGGGCGGCTCGGGCGGCTCGGGTGGATCGAGCGGTGGCAGCGGCGGCGGAAGCGTCTCCCGTCGCGAGGAGCGTCGGGTGATTGGGAGTTTCGCTGACGTTCGCGCGGTGAGCCTTTCGCGTCGCTATGTCTACTCCGCGACCACCAGCGGTATTGGTATCTACGATCGGTTGTTCAACAGTTGGCTGCCGCCGCTGTCGCGCGAAAACGGATTGAGTGACGGGCAGATCACCTTTATGACGGGCGATCCGCTGGAAGACGCCGTCTGGCTTGGCGTGCCCGGTGCGGTGCTGGTGTACCGACCGCACAGCGAGCAGTTGCAGCGCACGCTGATAGTCGGTGTCCCCGATTTCATGGTGTTCGATCGAGCCGCCAACGGCGATGCCTATGTGCGGGCCGGCGGGCAATGGACGCGCGTCTCGCGCATCGGTATCGCGTCGCCAGTGTCTGGGCCGCCAGACGCCGACCAGCGGATTGCGCCGCGTACGCTGAACGATGTGTACGCGACCTACCCTGGGCTGCGCAACGGGTCGTCGCTGCTCTTCCGCGATCAGCTGAGCGATCGTCCACTGCGATCGTATCCGGTGACGAGTGGCAGTATGTCGGCCGACCAACCCAACGAGGTGTGGTTGGGTACGAGCGGTGACGGTCTCTACAAAGTGGACGCGACGTTTCAGCACGCCCTGCCACTGCGCTTCGGGTTGCTCGAACGCGGCGTTGGCGCGGTGGCCTTAGCGGCTGATGGCGTGTGGGCGGTTGGACTCGGCGCGTCGATGTTGCGCAGCGGACTCACGTTTGCCAGCACTGATCTCCAGCGGTGGCGATGGATCGATGGGACCATCACGGTCCCCCTGATGGGCATGCGCGCGTCGTCGATGTCGCTGCGTGCACAGCGCGCGTGGATCGGCACCGACCGAGGTGTCGTCCGCGCGCGATTGGATGGCGCACAAGACATGGTCGTGTGGACGTCGTTGGATGGTCTTCCCGACGACCGGGTGCTGGCCGTGGCCGCGCGCGATGATGGTGCGTGGGTGGGCACCGCACGCGGACTGGTTTTCGTGAGTGACACGACCGACACGCGTAGTGCGCGGACGCGCGGTATTGGTCGTCGGTTGTTGGAGAACACGCCGGTCTACGCGCTGCTGCCCATCGGCGATACGCTGTGGATTGGCACCGCCAGCGGACTGGTGGCGCTGCCGCCAACGGGCACGCTGTCGAGACCAACAGGCAGCGATCCGGCGCTGCGGCGACGCGTGACGGCGTTGGCGTGGAGTGATACGATCATGCTGGCCGCCACCGACGACGCGGTGTTGCGTCTCGCAACTCGAGGAGGCGTCGAGCCAACGCGTGTTACCGCGTTGGATGTGGCGCAGGTGGGGCAAGTGACGCGATTGGCCATGGACGATCGCACGATCGTGATGGCTGGAATCGACGGCGTGGTGGTGTTGCAGCGCGCGGGCGGCGTGCGAGTATTGCGTGTGCCCAACGATTTGCCTGGTCCGGCACTCGATGTCGTCATGAGCCGCGATTGGTTGTGGATCGCGACGCCGGATGGACTGGTGCGACTGCGTCGTGCTGGCGACGGTGGTTTACCGTGAGGTCGCACGAGCGCGTCCCAAAGCCTCGCGCACATCAGGCCATGGGACCGGGTCACGAGTTCGACACCATTCGCATGCTCATGGCGCGTTGGGGTGACCTGGCGGTAGACATTGGCGACGATGCCGCCGTGCTATCCCCGGAAATTCACGGGCGCACGCGCGTGATCAGTACCGACGCGTGTATCGAGGGTGCGCACTTTTTGCACGAATGGATTTCGCCCTTTGACGTTGGCGTGCGCGCCGCCGCTGGTGCGATCAGTGACCTCGCGGCGATGGGCGCCTGTGCCGAATCGATCCTGCTGGCGTTTGTCGTCCCTGAGCAGTGGCGGGCTCTGCTCGGCGACGTGGCCGACGGCATCGCTCAAGTTGTTCGCGCGAGTGGTGCCCGCATAGTCGGCGGCAATCTCAGTCGCGGCGATACGTTCGCCATCACCACCACCGTCGTCGGCTCGGCCGAGCGCATTGTGTCGCGTCGTGGGGCGCAGCCGGGTGACGTATTGGTTGTGACCGGCACGCTCGGCGGTCCCGGCAGCGCGATTCGGGCGTGGTATTCCGGTCAGACGCCGACGGAGTGGGCCAAGGGGCGCTTTGCGAGGCCGGTCCCGCGGCTCGCCGAAGGCGCGGCGCTGGCCGCGGCAGGTGCTCATGCCATGCTCGACATTTCCGACGGACTGGTGGCCGACGCGAGGCACTTGGCTGCCGCCAGCAGTGCGCGCCTACTCATCGACGCATCGCGGGTTCCCGTGGGGGTCGGAATCGACTGGCACTCGGCGCTTGAGAGCGGCGAGGAGTACGAACTCCTGGCTGCCGTTCCGCCGGAGGAAGTGTCTCGGCTGCTCGATGAATGGCCCCAGCGATTCGCCGTGCCGTTGACGGCGATTGGGACCGTCACGGCGGCCGAGGCGAGCGGGGCTGTAGACGTCCGTGGCGGGGAGAGGCTGGATGGTTCTGACCCGAATGCCGCACAGCGCGTTGAATTCGTCTCCGGGCACGACCACTTTTCGCAGTAATGCTTCGCACTGCGTTCGCCACCCTCGTGCTACTCGTCGGGACCGTTCTGTTCGGCAGTCTCGTACTGCTGGCGCAGCTAGTGGGGATCGCACCTGGGCCGGGCAGTGTGTACGAGCGCGCCCAGATTCAGTGGGGCCGCTGGCTGCTCCGCGCCGCCGGTGTGCAAGTGGTGCGACACGGGGGTGACGGCCTTCCCGAAAACCAGCCGCACGTGTTTGTCGCCAATCACATCAGCTGGTTTGACATTCCGGTGACACTCGACGCGCTGCCCCCGTATGGGTTCGTGGCGAAGCGCGAACTGGAAACGGTGCCCTTGTTTGGCGCTGCAGCGCGCGCGGCCGGCGTGATCTACATCGATCGCGAGAATCTCAAGGCGGCGTTCACCGCCTATGACGATGCGGCATCCAAGATTCGCGCGGGCCAATCGGTACTGGTCTACCCCGAAGGCACCCGCGGCAGCCGGTATGCGCTGCGTCCATTCAAGAAAGGGCCGTTCGTATTGGCGATCGGTGCTGGCGTACCAATCGTCCCCGTGGTCATTTACGGAACCATAGCAGTGAATCCGCGCGGCGAGTACCGCGCGTCGCCGGGGATCGTTCACGTGCACGTGCTCGACGCCATTCCCACGGAAGGCCTTACCTACGACGACCGCCAGCAGCTCGCCGAAAAAACTCGACAGCGGATGGCCGATGTTCTGCGTTCGACCTACAATGTCGAACCAGCGCTCGAATCTCGCGTGGAGTCGGAATCCCCGGTTGTTGCTCCAAGTTTTTCGATGTAGAGGTCGCAGCTCCACGAGGTAACGGCGCCATGCCCGTTTGCCCATTGGCCTTATGTGCCCGTTTGTTCGCCTTGATAGCGTTGTTCCCAATCCCATTCGCCCTGAACATGTCCACTATCGTCTCTGTCACCGCGCGTGAAATCCTCGACTCCCGCGGCAATCCCACCGTCGAGGTGGACGTCGTGCTCGAAACCGGCAGCACCGGTCGCGCTGCGGTGCCCAGTGGAGCCAGCACCGGCGAGCGCGAGGCGGTCGAGTTGCGCGACGGTGACGCCGAACGCTATGGCGGCAAGGGCGTGCTGGGCGCAGTCAACAACGTCAACACCGAGATTGCTGCCGCACTCGAAGACATGGACGCGACCGATCAAATCGCCATCGACCGCGCGATGATCGACCTTGATGGGACGGAGAACAAAGGTCGCTTGGGGGCAAACGCGATACTCGGCGTGTCGATGGCGGTTGCACGCGCCGGTGCGATGGAGGTTGGCTTGCCGCTCTATCGTTACTTGGGTGGACCAATGGCGCGCACGCTGCCCGTGCCGCTCATGAATATCCTCAACGGGGGCGCGCACGCCACGAACACGGTCGACTTTCAGGAGTTCATGATTGTTCCCGTTGGCGCCGAATCGTTCTCCGACGCGCTGCGCATGGGATCGCAGGTGTTCCACGCCCTGAAGAAGGTGCTGATCGCGCGAAAGCTCAGCACAGGTGTTGGCGACGAAGGCGGATTTGCGCCCAATCTCGCAAACGATGAAGACGCGCTCAAGATCATTATCGAAGCGATCGAGGCGGCCGGATTTCAACCCGGCAAAGACATCGCACTCGCGCTGGATGTGGCGGCCAGTGAGCT
>JANLVM010000257.1:0-2091 GCA_031364015.1 Gemmatimonadaceae bacterium | reverse complement strand
GGAAAAACGCGGATCGGACTCCGTGGCGACAGTTGCTGTGAGTCGCCGAGTCGTGGCTTTCCTGGTGTCAATCAGGTACAGGTCGCCGCGCGCAGCGACGACCCTGCGCAATCCATCGCGTGTGCGCGGACCGTCGGTCGTAAACGGCGCGACGCAGTCTACCTGTGCGTCCGTGACGCGCTCGGGTGCGGCCCCCGCAGTCGCGCGCACGCGATACGGGCGTGATGGTTCGTCCCATGCGGTACCGGGTGGATTCCACTGGAAATAGATCCACTGACCGTCCGCACTCCAGTTCACGCTCTGCGGCTCACGCCCAAAATGTTCCGGGCCGCGCATGATGTTCGCGATCGTGAGATCGAAGCCGCGCGGAGCGACTTGCGAAGTCAACGGGAGGGGCGCGCACAGTGTCGTGAGCGCTATCCAACGAAAAATCCGGTTCATGGTCGTGCGAAGTTTGGGGGTGTCCCGCAAGCGCATCGTCAGCAGCAACGCGATCCCGGCTGCGTGTACTTGTCCGCCATCCGTTCGCGCTCGAAGGTGCGAACATCCATAGGTGTGCAGTCGGGAAAGTGGCGATGCATGTGTGCCAGGTACGCATCGTAATCTGGCACCCCGATAATGCGCCGCATTACGACCGACACTTGGCGAAATAGCGCCAGCCATCCCGACTTCGCAGCGTCAGCCGCCGGCGCACCGACGCTGGATTCCTTTGTGGAAATGGGACCGGGCTGGCTGATGGGCGACATCGCGTGACAGGAAGGGACTGGAGTGTGATGCCACGGTGACGCCAGGCACACTTGCTCGTTGAGAGGCAGAGAGCCGCGCCAGCGGCGCAAAAGGAAAGGTCATGCCACGCCCCTGAATTCGCGAGCCCCAATGGTTGCAAGAACGCGGTCTGCCGGTGAAAAACTCCTGTGGCTGACAGTACTCACGGCGGTCGGCATGCTGGCCAGCGCCACCGCCGCGACGGTCTATGCGGCCGGCGATACCCAGCGCCGACACGGCAAGCGGGTTGATTTCATGCGGCGACTCTTGCTCGAGCCGTCACGCAACGTGGCGACCATTCGTACGCTTGCCGACTCGCTCGTGTCACCATTGGGCGTACTACCGCCAATCGATAGCGCAACACTCTCCCGCATCGTGGCGCTCATCTCGGCGCCGTCCGATTCCGCAATCTGGCTCGCGCATGCGCCTGCTGACACCACGCGCGCACACGCGCTCGCGGTTTTCCGCCGTTGGACCCGTAGTGAGCCGCTGTCGGCGTTCTGGGGCGTGCGAGCCGGATTTCCTGGACTCGCCGAATCGCGGTCGATTCCGATGTCCCGCCTGCAACCGCTCAAGCGCTTGTGGAAGGCGAACGAAGCAGAGGCGGACAGCGCGCTGCTGGTGGGAGATACGGAAACGGCGTTGCAGCGGGCACGCGAGAACATCGCCGGTGCTCGCCACCTGATCGAACAGCCAAGTCCAGTGGATGCTATGGTGGGTCGTGTGATGCTCACCGATGGCGTCAAGCTGCTGGCACGAACGGCCCTGCAGGCCGATCAGCCCGTGCTGCATTCCGCAGCGCAGCGGTTGCTGTCCCTGACGCGCAGTTTGCAGCCGGTGCCTCGCAACCTGTGGAACATGAATCGCGGCGAAGCGCTCGAAGGCCGTCTCCTTGATTTGGCGCGCGATCGCACATTGCACCCGGCGACACGATTTGTGGCCATCGAACTCATGGTCGCCGGCGCGTGCGCGAGCACGCGCGAGGTGCTGTTCGGACCGTCGGCCGCGCGACACCAGGCGCTAAATACGATGATTGACGCGACGCGAGATATTCCGCGGCTCGTCGAATTGCGTTCTTCATTTCATCGAACGCTCGACAAGCTCGATCACGCGCCGGAAACGTTTATGGGCGGCACCAGCCAACCGCGACCAACACACGAGTCGATGTCGGCAACGCTCCTTCGACTGGTGGTCCCCACGCGCGTGCAGGCCCGAATCGACGCGTGCTATTGGACCGGGGCGTAATTTCCCCGGCCCAACGGCACTTCGGCGCTCACCCCACCAACGCCGTCTTCACATACGGAGCTTCAGACGTCTGCGCCGGTT
>JANLVM010000254.1:0-5110 GCA_031364015.1 Gemmatimonadaceae bacterium | reverse complement strand
CGGCGAGCCGCCGTTCACGGGCCCGACCGTGCAGGCAATCATCGCAAAGGCGCTGAGTGAGCGACCGGTTCCGATTTCCACGTTGCGGGACACGGTACCGGTGGCGGTCGAGCAGACCGTGTTGCGCGCGCTCGCGAAGTTACCGGCCGACCGGTTCACGTCGGTGCACGAGTTCGCTGCGGGGCTGCGCACCGAGGGCGGGACATCATCGTCGACCGCCGCGACGAGCGGCCCGACTGCTGCGGCGCGGCGCGATATGGCGACGCGCGCGGCCCAAAAGTGGAGGCTCTCCGCGATCGCGCTCGGCGTGCTCTCGATGATCGCCACGGGCTTCGCGCTGCGTGCCGCCCTGAGCGCGAACGCTGCGCCAGCCGGTGCAATAGTCATTCGCGCGAAGCTCGACCTTCCACCCGAGGTCCGCATCGCGACCAACCTGACAGGCAATACCATCGTGGTCTCCCCAGACGGACGCATGATCGCGTACACCACCAACGCGGTGAACGGATTGCGCCTGTACATCCGTCACTTCGATGAGTTGACGGCGCGTGAGCTCGGCGGTGGAAACGTCTCGGGCCGCAACCTGACGTTTTCACCGGATGGGAAGTGGCTCGCGTTCACCGAGGGCAACGTGCTGCGGAAGATTGCCGTGGACGGAGGCACGCCCGTCACACTGGGGTCGACTGGTGGCACCGTGCCGTATGGGATGTCATGGAGTGCGTCCGACACGCTACGCATCGGATCGTTTTCCGGCCTGTATCAGGTTTCCGCAAACGGCGGCACGCCGACGCTCGTGCCCCGAGCCGATTCCGCAACCGCGCGACTCGGTCTTCGGTGGCCGATCGTGCTGCCGGACGAGCGGTCGCTGCTCGTCGTGCGCGGCAACACGTCGTCGGCTCCTGGTCAGCTCTCTCGTTTCGACCTTCAGACGGGTCGCGTCACGCACTACAACCTGCAGGTGTCCACCCCCGCCGGCGTGGTCGGCGGTCAACTGGTGTACGTCTCCGTCGAAGGTGCGCTGCATGCCGTGCCGATTGACGTGGCGACAGGTGAGCCAGCGGGCGAACCGCGACTGCTGATAAATGGCCTCTTCATCGATCCGACAGCGGGAGCAAAGATCTCGCTGTCGGCGAGCGGGACGCTGGCCTATCTCGAGGGACGCTCGCAGGTGCAACCGGTGCTCGTGACCCCGAGGACTGGCACCGTCGAACCGCTGATGGACGAGCTTCGCGCGTACACGGCGCCGCGCTATTCGCCAGATGGACGTCGAGTCGCGTTCGGCGTCAGTGCGCGCACGTCGACCGACATCTGGATCTATGATGTGAAGCGCCGCACGCTGGCGCGGCTCACGACAGATGGCGTCAACGTGCGTCCCGAGTGGTCGCCCGATGGAAAGGAGTTGATCTTCATCGCCGAGCGCGAAGGTGACTTCGGGATCTGGCGTCAGGCGGCTGATGGGGGAAGCCCGGCGACACTCTTGTACAAACCTGCAGTCGAGCCGTTCGAGGCGCTCATTTCGCCGGACAGCAAGTGGATCGTGTATCGCACAGCGCCCGGCATCGTGGCTTCGCGCGACATTTTCGCGGTGCCGTACACCGGCGACCGATCGGCGGTCACCGACATCGTGAGGGGCCCGGAAACTGAGAGCATGCCCCGCCTCTCGCCTGACTCGCGATGGCTTGCATACCAGTCCAACGAGACCGGACGCTTCGAGATCTACGTGCGTCCCTTTCCCGGAGCAGGCGGTCGTGTGCAGGTCAGTCCCGATGGCGGAACCGAGCCGCTCTGGGGTCGCGATGGCACGTCGCTCTACTATCGCGGTCCGCTCGGTGAAGTCGTGCAAGTGCGGGTGACGACCGGCAGCACGTTCAGCATCGGGAGCCGCAGCATCGAGGCCACCGGCGACGATTACCTGCTCGATTCGTCGCATCCATACTGGGACATCGCGCCGGACGGCCGGTTCCTCATGCTCCGCCGCGCCGGCGAACCCGCGAAGGCGATCGTCGTACACAACTGGGCCGCTGAACTCGGCGCGGCGCGTCGTCGATGAGCGGCACGGACGTCACGCGGCTCGCCGCGGCGCTCGCCGATCGCTATCGCATCGAGCGCGAGCTCGGTGCCGGTGGGATGGCGACTGTCTACGCCGCCCAGGACCTGAAGCACCATCGCTCGGTCGCGGTGAAGATGCTGCGCCCCGACCTCGCCGCGAGTCTCGGCGCAGAGCGCTTCCTGAGGGAGATCGAGATCGCTGCGAACCTGCAGCATCCGCACATTCTGCCGCTTCACGACTCCGGCGGCGCGGGTTCGATGCTCTACTACGTCATGCCGCTCGTGGAGGGCGAGTCGCTGCGCGATCGCCTCAACGCGACAGGCGCGCTGCCGATCGACGAAGCGACGCGCATCATCCGCGAAGTCGCCGACGCGCTCGCGTACTCGCATTCGCATGGCGTGGTGCATCGCGATATCAAGCCGGAGAACATTCTCCTCTCGAGCGGTCACGCGCTGGTGACCGACTTCGGCATCGCCAAGGCGGTGAGCGACGCCAGCTCTGCCGCGCATCTCACCGGTACGGGCGTCACGCTCGGCACCCCGGCCTACATGGCGCCAGAACAGGCGACAGCCGATCCGTCGCTCGATCATCGCGCTGACATCTATGCGCTCGGCGTGATGGCCTATGAGATACTCGCCGGCCGGGCGCCGTTCACGGGCACTGCGCAGCAGATCATCGCCTCGCATCTCACGCGCGCGCCCGATGCGGTGAGAGTCCATCGTGCCACCGTTCCTCCGCCACTCGAGGGCATCGTCATGCGCTGCCTCGAGAAGAATCCGGCTGATCGCTTTCAGAATGCAAAGGAGATCGTCGACGCGATCGAAGCGTCGAGGACGAGATCATTGGCGGCCGGCCTCGCTGCGGGGCGACCGGGCCCGCGACGATTGCGCAACGTCCTGGCCGCCGCCGCGCTCCTGATCGTGCTCGGTGCAACTGGTGCGACCTGGTTCTCTCGCGTGGGGCGCGCGGGCACGCTCATCGGCGGCGACGTGCTGGCACAGAACGACCTCGTGCTCGTGTCGGAGTTCGAGAACCGCACGGCGGATTCGTCGCTCGCCGGCACCGTTACCGACGCGATACGTATGGACCTGCAGGAGTCGCGCGCCGTGCGCGTGATGTCGCAGGCGGCGATGGCCGCAGGACTCGGGCGCATGGGACTGGGGCTCGATCAGCTGCTTCCGCAGCCAAAGGTGCAGGAGCTGGCGGAGCGCGAGGGAGCGAAGGCGTTCGTCATCGGCACCGTGTCGCGCGTGGGCGTTGGCTTTCTGATCGCGGCTCGTGTCGTCGCCACGAACGGCGGTACCGAAGCGCTCACCGCGCGCGCGACGGCTGCCGACTCCACGAAGCTGATCGGGGCGATGCAGGATGTCGGGCGCGCATTGCGACGCGGTATCGGCGAGTCGCTGCGATCGGTGATGTCGGCGCCGCCACTCGCGCAAGTGACCACCTCCTCTCTTTCCGCCCTTCGCGCCTACTCGGCGTCGCAGCGCGCGGAGCGCGAGGGCGCACGCCCGCGCGCGGTCGCGCTTGCGAAGGAGGCCATCGCTAACGACAGCAACTTTGCCTCGGCGTGGCAGGGACTGTTCGTGAGTTACACGAACATGGGACAGGTGCATCTCGCGACGGAGGCCGCGGACCGCGCATACGCGCTGCGCACGCGTCTCGGCGACTTCGAGCGCCTGCGCATCGAGGCCACCTATCACGGGTTGCGCGGGAATTACGTCGAGGCGGAAGCCGCGTGGCAGCGGCTCACCGAGATGGGACGCGGGTACACGAGCTACGCGCACCTGCTGCTGGGCATGGGACGTCTTCGCGAGGCGGAGGACATGGGACGTCGCGCCGTCGCGCTCGAGCCGAAGGGACCGATCGGGTACTGGAATCTTGCCGAGGCGCAGGTGGGGCTGCACCGCTTCGCGGCGGCGGACTCCACCGCGGCGTCGATCGCCAGGAACCTGCCGGAGAATCCGTACCGCTACCACATCCCGCTCGCGATCCGCTGGGGTCGTCGCGACGTCGATGCCGTGGAGGCGTTTGTGCGCGCACCCGAGACGAAACTCGCCTCGGCGAACGCGAGCCTGCAGCTTTGTCTCATCGATCTCTATCGTGGCCGCATCCGCGCATGGCAGCGGTGTCCTGTGCCCGAGGGTGCGTCGAGGCGGAATGCGACGCTCGCGATGGCGGAGTTCCGAATGACGGGAGACACCGCGCGGGCTCGCGCTGTGTTCGAGGGATTCCTGACTGCGAAGGCAGATGAGCGGGACTTGGATCGCTACCCGGCGATGATCGCGCTGCTCGCGGACGTGGGCCGACTGCGCGAGGCGCATGCACTGCTTGACGAATGGCGTACGCGTGCAGGTGCCGATGATCTTGGTTTTCGCGCGGACTCGGCTCAAGCGGTTGGGGCGATCCTGGCGGCCGAGCATCAATGGGAACGCGCCGTCGCCGCGTTTCTGGCGTGGAACGATTCTCCCGCCGGTTCTGCGGCGCACATCTACAACCGCGGGCTCCCTGAGGCGGCGGCGATTCTCGCACGGCTCGGCAAGCCGGATTCCGCGATCGTGCTGTTCGAGCGAGCGCTGGCGACGTCCTCAGCATTCAACGGCAAGCTCTACGAGGCGGGCTGGTATGCGCAGTCGCAGTTGCAGCTCGGCGAACTGTACGAGGCGCGCGGCGATCGCCTTAAGTCGGCGGAGTCCTATCGGCGCTATGTCGAGTTGCTTAAAAATGCCGACCCGCCGATTGCCGCGCAGGTAGCCGCGGTGCGGGCAAAGCTTGCACGAAGGGACTGAGTTGCCGATGTCCTCCTCCGCTCCCGCTCCCGCTCCCGCTCCCGCACTCGCCAGAGCGCTCGCCGATCGTTACCGCATCGAGCGGCAAGTGGGTCGGTTACCTCACCCTCGACCAGAGGCCGAGTGGAAGGGCGCATCCTGTCGATGCGCTTGCACCAGGACGTTGGTGTCGACCGCGATCACCGCGCGGTGTCGTCGTAGATGAGGGCGCGGACCTGCGACCAGTCTCCCAGTTCGACGCCCTCTACGAGCCCGTCGCCTCTGACGCTCGCAT
>JANLVM010000221.1:0-1732 GCA_031364015.1 Gemmatimonadaceae bacterium | reverse complement strand
CACCGGCGGCAAGACGCGCCTGTTCCTCATCGGCGAGCCTGCGGAGGCGTACGCCGTGGTCCACTTGCAAGGTGCCTTTTGGGAGGAGCAGACCGTGTCCGAGGCCGCATGGTCGTCCCCCGAGGGTTACAACGGCCTGTTGGCGTTCTTTCGCTCCATCGCCTCGAACAAGACGCATCTTGCATGGTACGAGCCGGGTGATTCGCCCTTCCTCGCGAACCACCTCGATCAAGGAGTGCAAGTGTGCGTCGAACGGTGGATGATGAGCCGGATCCTCGACGTGCCCGCGGCAGTGGCAGGTCTGCGCCCAGCTGGTTCGGGTGCCCTGACCCTCGAGGTGAGCGACCCCGATCTACCCGAGTGCGCCGGCGTGTGGGACGTCCGCTGGTCCGAAGGCTCCGTGGTCGTCGTGCGAGGGTCTGGCGCACCCGATGCCACGATGTCGATCGGCGCGCTCACGCAGGCCGTGCACGGCGAACCGTGCGCCGAGGAGTTGGCCGTGGCCGGCGCCATCCGATGTGCGCCCGAGTCCTTGGCGGCCCTCACCCAGCTGTTCCCCCGCAGCCGCGCCTACTGCATGGACTTCTACTAGGCAGCAGGGAGCAGGGGGAGTCCGAAGCGGTGCGTGGTCCCGGGCGAAACTTCCTGGGCTCCTGTCCGTATCCCCTAACATGGGTGTGATCTACGCCGCGGGCTGGCTGGCAATCGTGGCTCTGACGCCACAACAGATCTCCGATGCCGAGGGTGCCCGTTACGTGGATCTCGCGCGCCTGACCATCCGCGCCGAGGTGCTCGGCAAGCCGCACCCTAACGCACCCGCTCTCGGCGGCACGCGACCGGTGTTCGTGACCATCGAAGTCGGCGGCCGCGTGCGCGGGTGCCGTGGATCCCTCGACAAGCTTGAACTGTCCCTTGAAGCCGAAATCGTCCGATCCGCACGTGCGGCCGCTGCCCACGATCCGCGTTGGACGCCCCTGAAGCCCAAGGAGTTGGACACGATGAAGGTCACCGTCACCGTCATCGACCGGCTGGAGCCCATCGCCTCCGTGGCGTCCCTCAAGCCGGAGGACGGGCTGGTGCTAGAGCTCGGCAAACGAGCTGGGATCGTGCTGCCTTGGGAAGGCAAAGACCCCCGCATCCGCCTCGAATGGGCCTACCGGAAAGCCGGGGTGCCCGAGGGAAGCCCCGCCACGCTGCGACGTATGATTGCCACGAGGTTCATCGGATGACGCAACTCGCACTCGCACTTCTCCTGCTCGCTCAGGGCGCACCTCCCCAGAAGCAGGTCTCCCTGTGGGTGGCCCGGGACATCGCACCCGCCCAGAAGGTGCAGATCCAACTGCAAACGCAAAACGTGCGATCCGTGCAGATGGAGGCGCGCAAGATCACGCTCCAGCAGTGGGCCGCACACGAATTCGACCGCAAGCGTCCCCAAGGCGGAGCGCTGGTCAAGCAATGGACCACGGGCGTGGCGGGCCCCAACGACCGCCCCCCATCGCCAGGTGCCAGCCAGTACTACAGCCGACAGGTCAACCTCCCCGCCCTGCCACCGGGGCTCTACACCCTCTCAGCCTCGGGCGAAGGCGCTTCCGCGTTTGCGGTGGTCAACGTCACGCACCTCTCCATCCTCAGCAAACAAGCCCAAAACGGCATGCTCGTGTGGGTAACCGACGCTAAGACAGGCAATCCCAAGGCAGGGGCCGTCGTGACCACATGGCGCAGGCCGGGCACC
>JANLVM010000186.1:0-8090 GCA_031364015.1 Gemmatimonadaceae bacterium | reverse complement strand
CCATGTTCTCGTCGTCCACATTGCGCAGCCAGCCGCCGAAGACCGGAAGCCAGTATCCGAACCGCATGCGCTTCGGCGACGCCGTGAACGTCACCGGTGCTGCCGCCGCGTCGAGGAGTATGGCGCTCATGCGCTCGCCTCCACCAATGCGCCCGAGGCCCGCAGCTCGATATAGTCCACGAAGTTCGCCCACGGATCGAAACCGATCACGTTTGGCGCGTCGGCAACGAAGTTCGAAAGCGCGTTGATGTCATAGAAGTAGTGCTTGCCATCGCGGTCGTCGACGAGGTACTCGATGCCACCGATGTCCAGTCCCGTGAATTGCGAGATCCGCTCGACTTGCGCGATGATATCCGCTGGCGGCGTGAATCCCTCGACTCGAAGCCCGCTCTTCACGGCGTCGACCGCGCACGCGGCGCCCACGAGCGCGACACCCGATGTCGTCTGGCAGGCGTCGGCCGGGCACAGATCGAACGAGCCTGCCGCGGGATACACGTTGATGGCGTACAGGTACTTTCCCGCGAGCGTCTCGACGCGCGTGATGTGGCCCGCGCGAAGTGGTGCCGCCTCCTGCACGAGCGCCACGCCGTCGATACCGAGCGCCACTTCGCTCGCTACCACGGCTCGTTCCAGCGCTTCGGCGGTTTCGTACTTCGTGATGCCCGCGCCGCTCCCGCCGATGTTCGCCTTGACGAGCACGGGATAGCGCAAATCCTGCGCCGCGCTCACCGCTTGCGTCGGGTGATTGATCACGCGTGTGCGCGGAAACGGCAATCCGAGACTTTGCAGCAGATCGGCCTGCGTGGCCTTTGAGAGTTCGAGTGCGTAGGCCGCAGCGCCATTCACGACCGGCACACCGAGGCGTTCGAGATGACGCAGCCAGTGCAGTGTGTAAAACGTGGTCTGCGCGTGGCCGCGCAAATAGGCCGACGGACTGGCGCGATTGAACACGAGCGACCAGGGCGCAGCGTCCGCAGCGGGGTCGAAGGAGTGCGACGCGGCATCGAGCCGTTCGAACGGAATGCCTCGTCGTTCGAGGGCCGCGAACAGTGGACGAAACCAGTCAGGGTGCTCGTGATAGATCGCGATGGGGCGGCGTGACATGTGAAACCTCTCGTGAGAAAGCGCCGTCCACATACGACAAAGCCCGGCAACAGAAGCCGCCGGGCATTCGCGTTTTAGCTCGTTGTTTTACGTGGCGGCAAGAGGCGGCAAAAGACCACGGGCTTCAGTTGTCTTAGTACTGTAGCATATATCGAGGGGACTGTCAACACCGGGACGGGACTTCCGGAAAATCCCAGGCAACATGTTTGCCTCGTCCATGGCGGACGTGCCTTTCGCAGACCCGTTACGACGTTTGAAATACGGGCGCACCGAGCATCGCCGCCATCGGCGTCACACCCAGCCCGGGCCGGGTTGAAGCCGCCAGTCGCCCGTGCACCCGCTGCGGGGCGTCGGAGGCGATGGACACCGTCAAGTAGGAATTGAAGTCGGTTGAGGAAAAGAGCAACCGCTCCGGCGTGCTGTGCGCGAGGTGCGCGATCGCTGCCGTGATGATGTCACCGCCCCACGTGTCCTCGATGGTCATGGCGATACCCAGCGACACGCAGAGATCGCGAATCTGCCGAGCCTTGGTGAGGCCACCCACCTTCGAGATCTTGAGGTTGATCACGTCCATGGCCTGATCGGCCACGCCGCGCACGACCATGTCTATGCCGTCCACGACTTCATCCAGCACGAACGGTCGATTGGTGTGCCGACGCACCGCCAGGCACTGGTCGTAGGTCAGGCAGGGCTGCTCGATATACACATTCACATCCTTCACGGCGTCGGCGACGCGCACGGCCTCGTGCTGCGTCCATCCCGTGTTGGCGTCGGCAATCAGCACGTCGCCGCGACTCAACGCTGCGGCCGCTGCGTGGATTCGTTCGATATCGGTGTCCGGGTCGCCACCCACTTTCAATTGAAACTTGCGGTAGCCCTCAGCGCGATACTCCGCGATCCGCGCGGCCATGCGCGCCGGTGTGTCCTGCGAGATCGCGCGGTAGAGGGCGAAATCGGCTCCCACGTGGCCACCCATGAGCATGGCCACACTCAGTTCGCTGGCTTTGCCCAGAATGTCCCAGCATGCCATGTCGATGGCCGACTTCACATACGGATGGCCGCGCATGGCGGTATCCATGCGCTCATTGAGCACGCCGAGGGCCCGTGGATCGAGCCCGAGCAGCTGCGGCGCCAATTCGGCGATCCCGGCGCGCGCGCCCCGTGCGTACGCCGGCAGATACGCCGGTCCCAACGGACAGACCTCGCCCCATCCCGTGATACCCTCGTCCGTCTCAACGGCAACGACGGTGGAATCGAAAACCGACACCGAGTTGCCGCCCGACCACTTGTAGCTCCCTTCACGGAGCGGCAAATCGACTTGGTACACGCGAATGGAGGTGATCTTCATCAGGGACTCGTGAAGGCGGTGGAGGGAGTTGTGCGGGACGTGCGCGGCGTGGCCGTACTGGTCGCCATTCGCGCCGCCATCAGTTCAACCGGCGCCGCCAGCGCGCGAGTGAGGCCGGGTCCTCAAGTACCGCCGCCGCGAGGCACCCGACGTGTGCGGTGACCGGACGGTGCACTAACGTCCACGACCGGGTGGCGAATGCGAGCGCGGCAAGGCCATCGCCACCGGCCAAAGCCGATTTCGCCTCGCCGAGCAGGGCGTTCGCGGCGCGCCGTATCTCACGCAGCGTGGAGAGATCGCATCCGCACCGGTCACAGCTGTGAACCGCAGTGGACACGGCGGCCTTGCCGCACGCCGGACAGGTGATCTGCACGTCAGTCTTCCAGGTAAAACACCAGATCCGACAACGTGTCACTGATTTCCGCGAGTCGCTCCCATTCGCGGCTGGCGATCGCACCGGAACTCGCGTGAATCAGCTCGCGGATCTCCCCCGCGTCGTCGTCATTGATGTTCTTCGTGAGCAGCGCCTCACCGCGCTGGCGCAGGTCTTTGGCCGTAGACAACAACCGCTCCGGCGTCTCGATGTCGTGTTCGTCATCGGCCAGATCGTCGTCGTACTCACGCGGCACCAGCGGCTGCATCAGCAACGCAATGTTGCGTCGCGCCTCGTCGACGTCCAAAGCATGGATGCCACGCGTATCCATCGTCACCGTTTTGGCCAGCCCGGTCTGTTTCTCTGTCGCGGTCACCTTGAGGCGCCCATTGAGGTCGAGTTCGAAATGGACCACCACGGGATTGCCTGAGGGAACCCGGCTGAGTCCTTCCACCACGAATTCGCCCACGAGCGTGTTCAGCTCAGGCACCAGCTCTTCCCCCTGCCGCGCGTCCACATTCACCACGTCCTGATTGTCGTACAGCGTGAAAAACAGTTCCGACTTGCTGGCCGGCAACGGCGTGTTCCGGGCAATAATCGGTACCGAGACAAGACGCTCAATGCCGTTCACCTCGCCGAGCGAGCTGGTACTGAAGGTGTGCGGCGTGATGTCGACGAGGATCGAATGACGTGTGCCGCCGGCCAGCATCGCGCCCTGCATCGCCGCGCCCATCGCCACGATGAGATCCGGATCGATCTCCCATCGTGGTTCCATCTTCAGGCGATCGCGCAACAATTCCTGGACGAGCGGCGTGCGCGTCGAGCCGCCGACGAGCATCACGCGATGGACGTCGCGCGGCAGTAACGCGGCGTCGCGCAACGCGTGATGCACCGAGAGCAGTGTTTTTTCGAGCAGCGGCGCGATCATCGCCTCGTAGTCGTGGCGCTGAATCTCGAAATCGAGATGCTGCCGACCATCGAGGTACTCTTCGCGTACCGCGACGAACGGTTCGTCCGACAGGCGACACTTCGCGCGCTCCAGCACGATGCGCAAGCGGCGAAGCACCCGGTCGTCGCCAGCAAGGTTCGCCCCGTGACGCTGCTCGAACTCCCGCAGCGCGTGCTCGACCAGCAACTGGTCGAAATCGTCGCCGCCCAAATGGGTATCGCCGTGGCTCGCGCGCACCTCCACCACGCCCTCCTGGACCGACACCACTGACACGTCAAACGTGCCGCCGCCCAAGTCGTAGACGACAATGGTCTCGTCGGGTGTGTCGCCGGCGCCGTAGGCCAGCGCGGCGGCGGTAGGTTCGTTGATGATCCGGACGACGTCCAGTCCGGCCAACTCGCCAGCCACCTGCGTGGCCTTGCGCTGCCGATCGGTGAAGAAGGCAGGCACCGTGATGACGGCCTTGTGGATGGTCCGACCAAGTTGCTTCTCGCCTTCGATCTTGAGCTCACGCAGGATGAACGAAGAAATCTCTTCCGGTGAATACTCGCGGCCGCCGAGCGACAGCCGGACGTCTTCGCCCATCTGGCGCTTGATGGAGAGAATGGTCGCGTCGGGCGCGGCAATGGCCTGATTCCTGGCCGCTTGCCCGACGACGAGTGCGCCGCTCGCGTCGAGGCCCACGCAGGATGGCATCGTGGGTTGGCCATGGATGCTCAGCACCTTGATCTCGCCGTCGATGTCGACGGCGATCACCGAATTGGTGGTGCCGAGATCGATTCCAACTATCACATCGTGCATGGACGTTGTCTGATTCATGGACGTTCGCCGGTGGAAACTTTCACCTGTGCCACGCGCAGCAGTTCGCCGCGCCACAGATAGCCGGGTGCTATCTCTTCGATCACTGTGTTTTTCGGCCAGCGCGCATCAGGCTCGGCGACAACGGCGGACATTCTCGCAGGATCGAACGGCGCGTGCAGCACCTCGATCCGCGTGAGACCCGCCTGGCGTACGAGCGCGTCGGTATGCGTCATGAAAATGTCGTACCCTTGCCGCTGGGTTTCCCACGCCGCGCGCCAGCGCGCGTCGCCACCAAACCATGCTCGGCGCGGCGACGTGGTGAACGCTGCGGCCAGACGATGCATGCGGTCAGAGATCTCAATGAACGCCAGACACCACGATCGCGGCAACGAGTCGTCCCCAGCCACCGGCTGCCTGGCAAGTTGCTCGCGCAGGAGCCGCAGCTCGCCATCAAATCCCGACAGCGTGTTGCTCCACTGACTGTAGGCCTCCGCAGTTCGGCGATTGGATTTGCGCGCCTCGGTGGTTACGGCGGCCAGTTGCTCGTAAAAGGAATAGAGGTCCGGCGCGTCACCACCCCCATCACCGTCGGCGTCCTCGCCTTCGTTGTCGGGAATGTCGTCCAGTGATTCGAGCCACTGGTCGAAATTCGCCCGCAGCACTCGCTTCCATTCGTCTCGTTTTGCGTCGTCGAGTTCGTCGTCGTCGAGTTCGTCGTCGTCGAGTTCCGCGTTGTCGAGTTCCGCGTTGTCGAGTTCTGCGTTGTCGAGTTCCGCGTTGTCGAGTTCCGCGTTGTCGAGCTCAATGGGGACCGGCGTCAGTTCTTCGTGCATGCTCGCAGCAGCTCCTTCATCGTCTCGAACGGCAGGGCCTGCGGCTGACGACGGACTTGCACGTACCGGACGAACACATCGAGCGGCGAATCTCCCGGTGGTGTGATATTAAACAACGTGTGTCGGTGCCGATTCGCCTCATGCTTGATCAACTCGTAGGCCGTGTTGACGGCCTGGAATCGGATGGGGTCGACATCGGGCGGCGCCAGCTTGATGCTGTCGACGTACGCCCGCCGGATGGTCTGATCGTCGGCGTTGAGCGGCACGCCAAGCACAAGATAGGGGTTCATGTCAGAACAAGTCGGGCTGCTGGGGATCCGGCGTAACTGTCGGCTTTTTTGCGAAGCGACCGGTGTTCGACTCGCCAGGCACAACAGAATCTGCACGCGTGACCGGCGTGACCGGGTTAACCGGTTTGCCCGGCTTGCGCGGCTTGACCGGCGTGCCCACTGGCATGCTTTCGAGCCGTTCGAACATCGCGGCCAAGTTGGAGATTAACTCTGCGGCCTCCCGGTCGCGATGCGACGCGACGCTGGCGATACCCACATCGTCATCGTCGAACTCATCCAGATCGTCATCGTCCATGTCCCACATCGGCGGAACTATTTCGATCATGTCAAGGTGCCTGGCCGCGTCGTGCGCCAGCTGCTCGGCGACGACGTCGTTTCGGCGCCGAGCTTCGGCGAGGAAGACCTCCAACCGTGGGCGAGTGAGCCTCGGATACGGTTGCAGCAGTTCACGATACAGCCCGAACAACGGGTCGGTCGGGTCGCGTTTCAACACCGGCGACGTGAAGGCCAGCGCCTCCGGGTTGAATCCCGGAAGTCGCCGCAACAGCGCCAGAAGCCCCGCAGCGTCATCGCGGAGGAAGGGTTTTCGCGCGGCAGCTTTGAGATAGCGCCGAAGCCAGGACTCCTCGACGCTGCCGGGGCGCGGCGAAAGTCCGTCGTTCGTCCAGTAAAGTCGAAGCCGCACCAGCGTGACGGCGTCGCGCACAGTAGGCTGCTCCGCTACCGTACGTTTCAGATCCGCTTCGAACGGCGCAGGGAGTGGCCGGTAGCTATCATAGTGTGTCCACGCCGATCGAACAAAAAACGCGAATGCAGCGGACGAGGGACTGGTCGCGCGCGCATCCTCCAGAGACGCCGCGCTCAGCGTCGCGTCGCCGTACAGCATTTCCAGCACACCGCGCCGCGCGGCCAGACACCACCGGCTGCGCACGAAGTTTTCCGATGTGTTCAGCGCGAATTCGCGGGCGCGATCCATCACCCGTCGTCCTTCGGCGACACGGCGCTTTTGCATGTGCTGGAAGGCCAGCCGGAGATACGCTGACACGAGCAGATCAGGCGTTGTCGGATCCAGCCGGTCAAGCGCCAGCGCACGCTCGTAGTAATCGACTGCCTTTACCGTGGCCTTTCGATCAAGGCAGGCGGCGCCAACGGCCAGCAGTACCCCCCTGTCGTTGGGAAAGCGTTCGGCCATCAGGTCGAGCAGACGATTCCGGTCGCGCACTCGTTTGGCCGTCGCATACACGGACGCCAGCGCGAGGTGAGCGCTGATATTGGTGGGGTCGAGCGCGATACTCTTGTCCAGCGCCGCGATGGCGTGGTCACTGTCTCCGCGCGGTGGCGTTCCGCGAAAGAACATCGTTGGCGGCAGCGGTCGCGCGAGCATCTCGCCCAACCAGCACAATGCCGCCGAGGCGAGGCGAGGGTTCGGGCCATGAGCGCGTTCGTGACCCTGGAGGTAGCCCTCCCACAGTTGCCGCAGTTCCTCCGGTTCAAAGTCGCGACCGGGGCCGACTGTCGCCAACAAGCAGAGAATCCGGCGGATCAGCTTCAGTTCCGCAGGATTCTTCGCGCGACGAGTGATCTCAATCTCCGACAGCATATCCAGGTACGGATTGCGGAAGCCATCGGGCAGCGTGAACGTGGAGTTGAAATAGAACTCGGAAAGCGCGGAACACAGGTCGACGCCGTCTGACGGAAAGGACGCCTTCGCGTCACGCACGGCGCGATACGATGCGGCATGCTTGTCGGCGCGCCACAGCGCCTCGGCTCGGGCCAGTACCCGGCCCCACCCCTGTTCCCCACTTAGCGCGCCCGCCGCTTCGAGCACTGCTTCTGAGCGTGGCCCTTGTCCGGTGTCGACCCGCCTTCCAAGGGCCAGCAGCCAAGCCGCACCGGCGCGCCCCGAACCCGAGTCCGGCGGCAGTTGCTCGAAATGCTGAATCGCCTTCGCGGACTCACCTCGCTGATACGCGGCCACCGCTCGAACGAACAGACGCCAATCGGTGAACGCAGACTCGCGTTTGATCGGGCGCACCAGTTCCAGTGCCCGATCAGGATCGTCGAGGCAGGTGGCTTCGATGGCCTGCTGAATTGCGCGGAGATCGGCCACCACCTGCGCCTGGGCGGAGGTCTCTGTTTCCATGGTTCCGCGACTGAACGCGACAACCAACTGATCGGCCACCCGACGCTGGTCGGTCGGCGACAGCGAACCTGCGGCCAGCACTGCGACGGGATCGTGCGCGGGCGTTGCTGAATTGACCGCCACGGTGGCGATCTCCGATTCGAGCGCGGCGATGGTCTCCGGTGACGCGATGGTCTTGAGGTACGCCAGGACCTGCTGCGCTTCGGAGACTAGCCGCTTCTCGAGCATGCCGCGGGCGAGCCCAACGTT
>JANLVM010000571.1:0-7181 GCA_031364015.1 Gemmatimonadaceae bacterium | reverse complement strand
CAAGGGCGGACTGGATGAGCGTTCGACGTCGCATGTTCCCCGTGAGTGACGGTGGGTCAGCCAGTGTTCAGCGGCGAAGGGGGACGCTACAGGCGCGGTTGGGGACCCGCAAGGCGCGGGCGCGACGGGGCCAGTCTTGGGGCAAATAGTCGCGGTGTCGCCACTGTTCTGTCAGGCTCGGGAGGCGCTCCCGTGCAGCTCGACCCTCGCTTGCTGTACGATCTGTGCGGCACCTCGCAGCGCCAGAGCGGCCATGCCCAGCGCGACCACTACGTCGGGCCAACCACGCCCGGTCGCGAAGACTCCGCTCGCCGCCGCGACAACCACCATGTTTCCCAACGCGTCGTTTCGCGTGCAGAGCCACACCGAACGCATGTTGCTGTCGCCGGTGCGATAGCGAAACAGGAGTACGGCTACGGTCAGATTGGCGAGGAGCGCAATGGCGCCCACGATACCCATGACGTGCGCATCCGGCACTCCACCGGCCAGCGCGATAGTTGCTGCCCGCCAGATCACCCACACTCCAAACACTCCCATCGAGAGTCCTTTTACCATCGCCGCGCGAGCCCGTGCATGGAGGGCGGCGCCAAGCACCAGCAGACTGATGCCGTAGTTCGCAGTGTCCGCCAGAAAGTCGAGCGCATCGGCCTGGAGTGCCGAAGACCCGGCCCCGGCACCGCTGATCATCTCGACCATGAACATGAGGCCATTGATGACCAACGCGGCCCAGAGCACACGCCGGTAGGCGCCTGAGGGCGGACCAGCACCTATTGGAGTTGGACAGCAGGAGTCGCTCATACGGACTATCGTACACCCTGTAGTCGCTACAAGGTCAAGCCCTCGCGGAGAGTCTCTATGATCGATCGTGTAATCCTGGAACGGCCGGCCTCACCTGGCCTGAGCATCGGAGTGCTGGCTCGCCTGACGGGCGTCAACGCCGAGACCATTCGATACTACGAACGGGAGCACGTGCTTCCCGAGCCGTCGCGCGGCAACGCGCGGTACCGCGTGTACGCACAGATCGACGTCGAACGATTGTTGTTCGTGCGACGCGCCAGAGACCTCGGATTCACTCTCGACGAAGTACGCGAGCTGATCTCGCTGTCCGACGAACCGAGTCGCTCGTGTGCTGACGTGGACGCGCTCGCGCGCGCCCATCTTGTGCAGGTTGAGGCGAAGATCGCGCAGTTGCACGCGTTGCAGCTCGAACTATCTCGCGTGATCGGGGAATGCGGCGGTGGACAGGCGATTGCCGACTGCCGAATTTTGCGTGCACTCGGCGCGAGGAGCGGGGACCGCTCGCCGGTCAGCTCTGACATCACCAACCTTGCGCGAAGTCGTGGATAGCGCGTCTACTTCCCACCAAGCGAGCGATATGTGAACTCTACGAATTGATCGGGGCTGACAAACGTGCCGCCGACCTTGGCATCGAATTCCGCCGTGGGCTTCGAGGCCTTGATGGCGTCGAGCGACTTGCCGGCGCGCATCGCAGCGCTCACGCGGTCCCGGATCGTGGCGATCATGTCGCGGTAGCTCTTGAGCATCGCACAATCGGCCACGTCACCATGGCCGGGGATCACCTTCGTGTCGGCGTTACAGAAGCGCAGGGCCCGATCCGCAGCGTGCACCAGCCCGCCCACGTTACCGCCGCTGGACAGGTCCACGAACGGGTAGCCGTACCGCACGTACGTATCGCCCATGTGGATCACGTTGGCGCGCGCGAAACGCACGATGGCGTCGCCATCCGTGTGCGCCGACGGCACGTGAAAGGCCGCCAGATCGTCGCCGTTGATGTGGAACGTGATGGATTCGGTGAACGTGATGACCGGTAGCGCGATCGCCGGCGCGGCCTTCTCCGTCCGTTTCAAGAACTCGAGGAACTGATCCGCCGACATGCGCTTGCGCACATTGTCGTGAGCAACCAGCATTGCGCCCGCCTTGCCCATGTTCTCGTTGCCGCCGGTGTGGTCGTAATGCCAGTGCGTATTGACGACAAACTTCACCGGCAGCGGCGTGATGGCCTTGATGGCGGCGAGGATCCTGGCCGTTAGCGGAGCGTACTGGTCATCAATGATGAATGCCCCGTCGGGCCCGACGCTCAGCCCGATGTTGCCGCCCGAACCCGTGAGCATGTACACGCCGTTTCTCAGGAGTTGGGCCCTGACCTGAACCGAATCGAAGTTCTGCGCCGCAAGCGAGGCCGGCAGCGCGAGAAGCATCGTGAGACTACGTAGCACGGTGTTCATGTGGGTCTCCAGAACCGAGCAGCATGAGGGCGATGTTGTCCCGCGTCGGCTCTCGGAGAGCGCCGACGGATTGCCTACACCAGTGACAGCGCCCGTTGCGCCATACCGCCGATGCGCTGCAACAGGAGTCCGAGGAGCCAGCGCAGAAAACGTACGGTCAGCTCGGGCACCGTTCCCGCCGCGTAGCCGAGGAAGCGGTAGATCGCCGTCGCCAGCGCGACGCCCGCCCTCGACAGGTCCTTGGCGAAAGTGCAACCGCGCTCCAACACCCAGGCCAAGCGATCGAGGAGCGTGCACCCGGCGGTGACGCCGAGCGAGATGGCGTTGGCCGTGAGCGCGCCGGCCTTTCTGAGCATCCACTGCAGCAGGCGTCCGATCATGCGAAGCGCCTCGGCGGAATATGCCATCACCCCGCTGCCATTCGCCGTCTCCTCGAGCCACGACTGCACCTCACGGTCGGTCAACTCCGACTCGACATGCAGCAGTGCGTTCCACTCCTTGCCCGACGTGCCCGGCATGTAGCTGGTCAACATGCTGTGGGCACCCACGCTGATGATCGACGAACCCGACGCGCGTCCCAGCGCGTAGCCGGTCGTGGTCGTGGGCACGTGATGGAACGGATACAGCGCAATCATCGGCACGGGATCGGCATCGTGGCTGAGCCGAAAGATGCAATCAGCACCGACTTTCTGCGTCAACCGATTCGCAAACCCCAGGGTGCCGGCGCGAGGGGCTCCGAACGTGTAGAGCGAAACCGCGGCCACGCCCCGCCCGGAGAAGTAGTCGGCGCTAAGGCTGGCGAGCGCTCCCCCAAGACTGTGTCCCACGCAGTGGACGTGACTGGGATTCCGCCCTTTCAGGAACGTATCGAGTGCCTCCCGGTACGACTTCCAGATCTCGTTGAAACCGGCATGCACATACTGACCGTCGGGACCCGTCTGCAAGCCGATGTGGAAGTTGGAAGCCCAGTCGTAGTTCGTCTGTGTGCCCCGCGTCACACAGGCAATCTGTCCCTGAAACGCCCCCTCGCCCACGGCGATGTAGCCAAAACCGCTGAGTTCCTTCACCACGGCGCCAGAGCGTCCCTGCAGGCGCGCGTCGTCCTCGACACGGAACAATCCCTCGCATCCCAGCGGTTGTCTGACACGATGCAATTCGGCGAGGCTCTTGTTGCGCAGTCGGTACACTCCCTCGGCCATGCTCGCGGCCTGCGACGGACTCAAGGTATGCATGACAGTCTACTCCGTTGGTGACGAGAAAGCCCGCATGCGCCGCAGCTGTCGGCCGCCGAAGGCTCAACGCACTTCGCAAATGCCGAAGAACCCCTGGCCGGCTGGACCGGTTTCCGTGCGTTTGGGTTCCGACGACAAGTCGCAGTGCAGGCGCAGCGGTTTGCCGTTCAGCTCTCCGTTGCCATCGTAATTGCGTTTGGTGAATGTCCACGCCTCGAATGTCTTCCCGTCGTGAAGAATCCGGATGGTCTGGTCGATCGCGGGTTCGTGCGGGAGAATGCCGCCAAGGAGCGACCGCCCGGTGACCGATGGCAGGCGGAATGCGCCCGTGGCGTCGGTCACGGTGCTGTCGCTGCCGCGACTGTCGTTCCATGCCCAGAGGTACGAACGCTCCACTGCGGCGCCACTCACGGGGACGCCGTCACGCACGACGACGGCCAGCACTTCGGAGAACAGGACCTTCTGACCCATCGCACAAGCCTCCAGTAACAATGTCGCCATCAGCAGGACACGCACGGTGGCGTACCTGCTCGTGCGTGGAGAGGGTAGCCGCGTCATGTCCGAGTGGGATACGGGTACGTCGTGCCCGGCAGCCGGCGTGGCGCGGCGACCGTCCAACGAGAGATCGACGATACGGCGGCGTGGTAACTTTGGCAAGGAACACGTGATGGCCCGCTTCTGGCGAGACGCCCCCGCGCTGGACTTGTGACAGCCCGACCCAGGTGGGACATTGTGAGATGATCCTCCATATTCGCCGAGTGAAGCCGTGCAACCTCCTTCCGTAATCAGCGATCGCTATCTGATCGGTTCTGACGGCGCCCTTCCGCCAAACGATCAGGGAGACGTCGTTCGTCATGACGTGGCCGTGGCGAACGTGCTACGCCGCTGTGTGGAGAGCCATCACGACATGCGGGCGTTGCGCACGCTGGTGGCGGATGTGCAGCGCCACGATCGCGTTCGCGCGCTGAGCGATGTCGCCGTCGTCGATCTGGTGGTGAGGCTCGTGTGCTGCGGACGGCTGCGACTGGTGACCACCGTGCGGCTGCCGCTCGTGAGGGGAGTTCCCGTAGAAGTGCTGCCTGCCTCGGCAGCCGCGCCTGTGCCGACCTCTTCAGCGCCCCGCAGCGCGCGCGCAGAAAGCGTGGTGCCGTCGTTCAGCGCAGACCTGGATGCAGCGACGCTGGTGGCCGTGCTTCTCGACGCGTCAAAGGACGGCACGCCGTTCTGCGAAGAGTGCACCCGCGCGGTGCGCGCGGCCTGATCAGTTCGCTCAGAGCCGAATACGGATGCAGACGGACACCTATTCAAGATTGCTGACCGCGCTCTGGACGACAGGCGATACAGGCGCCACGAGCGTGTACGCGGTGCTCGACGGGGCGCGGGATGCGCGTATTGCGAGCCGAGTCGACGGATATCTCGACCAGAAAGCCTGTCTTTACGAGGGGACCCTGCCGCGCGAGTTGACGAATGCCGCGCCGCACCTTCTGCGCTTGTTTCGTGACGACTATTTCTGCCGGCAGCTGCTCAGGGATGGATGGGGACAGTCGTGGGGCGTGTTTGCCATCGCGCCAACGTCACTGACCTCGTTGCGACGTCATTTCCGAAAGTTCATGGTCGTGCGCGGACCAAACGGCAACCGCTTGGTTTTTCGGTGGTATGATCCGCGCGTGCTGCGGGCCTATCTGCCCACGTGCAAGGTCGAGGAGTTGCGAACGGTCTTCGGTCCGATTGAAGCCTTCGTCGTCGAAGGCCGGGACGCCGGAACGGCCCATCGGTTTTCGTTCGATGGCGAGCAATTGACGGAAACGCGCCTTCGTTTGGACTGACTCGGCACGACCGTCACACCAACGCGCGCATCGCGTGTGTGGACCGTTGCTTCTCGTTCTACTCGGCGTTCAAGAGCCCGAGCTTCATCGCAAAGCGGACGAAGTCCGAGCGATGCGTCAGCCCGACCTTTTCTCCAACGCGTTGCTTGTATGTGTCAACGGTCTTCGGACTGATCGACAACTTTTCACCAATCTCGGGCGCAGAGTAGCCGGTTGCGACGAGGCGGAGCACCTCGCGCTCGCGGTCGGTGAGCCGGTCGTATTGCCCTTGTTCATCCGCATGAGCGCCGCGCTGTGTTATACCGCGCGCGAGCGTGCGGGCGGCGCTCGGCTGCACGAAGGTGTCACCACGAGCCACCGCGCGGACCGCGTCAACGAGTTCACGATGCGCTGCGCTCTTGAGCAGATAGCCTGCCGCACCAGCTTGCAGCAGCGGCACCAGGTGCTCCTCCTCCGCGTGCATGGTCAGCACGAGCACCCGAGTTCGGGCGTGCGCCGCAACAAGCGCGCGCGTGGCCGCGACCCCGTCCATCGTCGGCATCGACAGATCCATGATGACCACATCAGCATCGAGTCGCTGCGCCAGCTCCACCGCTTCGCGTCCGTCCGCGGCTTCGCCGACCACGGTGATGTCCTTGGCAGTGCCCAGCACCGCCCTGAGCCCCACGCGGACGACCAAGTGATCGTCGGCGATCACCACATGAATCGTGTCATGCGGCGATATGTGTTTCAGCTTTGGGTAGTCGTCCATGGCGGGTTGGCGTCTCGGGGCATCGAGCGTACGTGGCCGACTACGTCTTCTGCACGATAAGCGCTGTCACCATGCCGAACATGCCGTGCTCGGTCTCGACGTGTGGCAGGATGTGACAATGGAACGCCCACGTCCCGGGATTGTTGCAGTTCACGATCACGTCCCAGCGCTCGCCCGGCGCCACATTCAGCGTATCGCACCTCCACGGCGCCGGCTGCGCCCAGCCGTCCTTATCGATCACCGTCATGTGCATGCCATGCAGATGCATAGGATGCATCATCATCCCCTCGTTCATAAAGCGGATCCGCACTTTCTGCCCCAGTTTCGCGACGATGGGTTCGGTGGCGGGGAATCCCTTGCCGTTGAGTGTGTAGCCATGAAAGCCGTCGTTGAGCACCATGACGTAGTCCACGTCTACTTTCTCGATCGCGCGTGGTCGCTTGGGCTCCACAATGAATGCACCGAGTAGTCCCATGCCGACCTGCTTCGCCGCGTTCAGATGTGAATGGTACATATGCGAGCCGGAGTTCGGCACGGTGAACTCGTAGGTGTAGGACGTACCGGACTTGATCGGCGGCTGCGTGATGAACGGCACGCCGTCCTGGTCCATAGGCAATTCCAGTCCGTGAAAGTGGACCGCGGTGGACTCCGGAAGCTCGTTCTTGAGAATGAAGCGTACCCGGTCACCCTCGCGTACGCGGATCTCCGGGCCCGGCACCATGTCATTGTACGCCCACGCCTTGACCTTTCTTCCGGGTTCGACTTCCCAGTCGATCTCGCGTGCCGTCAACTCGTAAATCTTGACGTTGCCTTCGGTTCGGGGCTGGATGAGCACCCCACCCTTGCCGGCGGTCTTGGCCGGGAAGGCTTTGACTCCCTTTTCATGCATGGCATCCATCGCGTCCGCCTTCGCCCGCGAATCAGTCGCCGTGGTCGTGGGCTGGGCCACCATGGTGCCCCCAGTGTGATCGCTGCCAGGCGGCGTCGTGCCGACTGACACGGCTTGCGCCTGGGTCCACATGCTTCGGACAAAGTTACCCCGGACAAAGTTACCCCGGACAAAGCTACCCAAGCCAAAATTTGTTTTGACTACATTGCCGGTAACCAGCTCGATGTCGCGGTTCGC
>JANLVM010000125.1:0-1914 GCA_031364015.1 Gemmatimonadaceae bacterium | reverse complement strand
CGAGGCATTCACCGAGCGCTATCGGCGCGATGGTATGACTGGCGTGCGCGTGCCAGCGCTCAATCCGGCCATCTGGCGCTACGCGATTGTTGGCGCGGGAGAAGGCGCGCTCTATTGGCGCGATGAGCGCGGAAACCTCGCGGCGTTCAACATCGCGCATCACTCCGGGACCGAAGGGTGGATGGGTCCGTTGTGCGTGCGTCCCGACCTGCAGGGTATGGGCTTCGGCAAGCTCATTGTGGAAAACGGCATGAGCTGGCTGCGGCGTCACGGCGCCAAGGTGATCGGCCTCGAAACGATGCCGCGCACGATGGACAACATCGGGTTTTACTCGTCACTCGGCTTTCTGCCCGCGCATCTCACGGTGACATTTACCATCGATGCGGCGCTGAGCGATCACAGTCCGTTGCTGCTGTCGCGACTCTCTGACTTTGAGAAGGAAACGGCGATCGAGCAGTGTCGCGTCCTCACGTCACGCGTGATGCCCGGGTACGATTACACGCGCGAGCTTGAGCTGACTGATCGCATGTCGCTGGGCGACACCGTATTGCTCGGTACGGCGAACGCGCCGACCGGATTTGCGGTATACCACACGGCGCCATTGGTGGAGGGGCGCACGCGCGATGAACTTCGCGTGCTCAAGCTGGTGCTGGCGCGACAGAGCGAGTTGCCAAAGTTGATCGGGACACTGGCCGATCTTGCGCGACGGGTCGGTACGCGCCGCGTGGCGATTCGACTGCAGGGGAACTATCCGGACGCGTACCGTACGCTGGTGGGGCTGGGCGCGCGCGTGCGGTGGACGGATTTGCGTATGAGCGCCTACGGATGGAGCGAGGTGGGGCCGTCGGAGGGGATGGTGTTGTCGAACTGGGAGATTTGAAGGGGAGACGGGAGATGGGAGACGGGAGACTCATTCGTCTCAGTCCCAATCGCTCGTCTCAGGTCGTTGCTCTGTTGTTCAGCAGTGCTTACTTGGGCGCCGGTCCGGCGGGCGTATCCTTCACCACGATGCGCCAGATCAACAGAAACATGCCGCCGGTGAGAAGCAAGTGAATCCAGCCGGGTGCTTCGGTGGTGAACGTCACACCGGCCCAGACGATGAGCATGACGAGCGCGGCGACCATGTAGCGATCCATGTGGATCTCCCGTCGGTGGGACAAAATACCAATTGCGTTTCGTTACTCGATGTGTAAGATAGTCGTGTGGGTAGTGTTCGGGCGGAGAGATTTACTTCTTGAGCCGATAAGTCCTTAGAAGAGGTCCAACAGACCGGGTGAACGTCACGCCCCAGTGCGGGGAAGGCGAAAGCACGGTGCGGGCTTCATCAGTATTCTTTGGGCTTCGAGATCCCCTCTTCGTGCCGACTGCAGGGCCCCCGTGAAAGCGGGGGCTTTTGCATTGGAGACGGGAGACGGGAGACGTCCGGGGGCGGGGAATTGTGCGGGGCGGCGGGGAATTGGTGATGGCGCGGTGGGGATGGTGGCGTATTGTCGGTCATGCGCGATCAGCGGCACAACTTTGAAAAGATTGCCGTGTGGCAGCGGTCGAGTCTGTTGGCGATCGAGGTCACGATCGCCCTGCGTCGGGTGCCTTACACACACCGTGTTCCCGCACTTGACCAATTGGCGCGATCGATTGGATCGATCCCTGCGAATATCGCCGAGGGTTCCGGCGAGAATACGGATCCGCAATTCGTCCGATACATCGGCTACGCGCTGGGCTCTGTCGCCGAGTCAAAGAGCCATCTGACGTTCCTCAGCGGTATCGGCACCTTGCCAGCGGTCTCGATATCGCGGTGGCAATCCGAACTCAGCGAGTTTACATGGATGCTCTACGCGTTTCGCCGCCGACTCCAATCCCCACCCGGAAGTCCGCAAAAACGCCCCATCCCCGCCGTGATCCGCCCGAGCACCC
>JANLVM010000056.1:0-1572 GCA_031364015.1 Gemmatimonadaceae bacterium | reverse complement strand
ATGTCCTGCTTGACAACCATCTGCGATATCAACTGGCGCTGGCCGACCGGCAGGAAAACATGCGCGCCGAAATGGCGCCGCTTCTGCCGTTCACCGACCGACTACTCGCGCTGCACGACGCGCGTCGTAACCTGATTTCCGTCGATGGCCAGGGCGCCGCGCGCACGCTGGCCGAGATCACGAAGCAGATCGACAGCCTGCGGAGCCTGTTCGACGTGCCAGCCGGGCGCGGTATCGGCGCAACGGGCGCGGCTACCTCGGATAGTACGACGCGTCCTCGGCTCCCCGCGCCGCGCGTGTCACGCACCGTCGGCAATCGCGCGGCGGACAACCTCGATGCGATTCGCAATGTGATCGGACAGTGGTTTCGCTTTTACGACGGATACGATCCGTTGTTCTCGTGGTGGGCCGGTAGCCCGTATCAGAAGCTTGAGGAATCGATGCAGCGATACGCGCAGGTCATTCGACTGCGCGTGGTGGGTATTCCGGCGACCGCCACCGTTGCCAACGCCGCGGGTGCGGGTGCGGGTGCGGGACGCGGTGGAGCGGCGGGAGGTGGTGGACGTGGAGGTGGTGGAGGGGCCAGTGACAATACCGGGCCGATTATTGGCGATCCGATTGGCGCCGAAGGTCTCGCGGTCGACCTCAATCACGAGATGATCCCCTACACGGCGCCGGAACTCATCGCCATCGCGGAGAAGGAATATGCGTTCAGTCTGAGTGAGGCCAAAAAAGCGGCGCGCGAGATGGGCTTCGGCGACGACTGGAAGGCCGCGATGGAGAAGGTGAAGAACACGTATGTCGAGCCCGGTAAGCAACCCGATCTCATTCGGGATCTGGCGCGTCAGGCGGAAGCATTTTTCGATCAGCATGATTGGATTACCATCCCCGCGCTGGCGCGCGAAGACTGGCGCATGGAGATGATCACGCCGGAGCGTCAGCGGGTTTCGCCGTTCTTTCTTGGTGGGGAACTCATCCAGGTGTCGTATCCGACCGATGGCATGACGGATGATGAGAAGCTGATGAGTCTGCGCGGCAACAATCCGCACTTCTCGCATGCGACGGTATTCCACGAGCTGAACCCGGGTCACCATTTACAGGGCTTCATGGCCGCGCGGTATAACTCGCATCGGCGGATCTTTTCCACGCCGTTCTGGAACGAAGGTCAGGCGTTGTACTGGGAAATGTTTCTGTGGGATCGCGATTTTCACGTGACGCCGGAAGACCGCATCGGCGCGCTGTTTTGGCGCATGCACCGGAGCGCCCGCATCATCTTCTCGCTCAACTTTCATCTGGGCCAGATGAACCCCGAGCAAGCGATTCAGTTTCTCGTCGACACCGTGAACTTCGAACGCGCAAACGCTGAGGGCGAAGTGCGTCGCTCGTTTAACGGCAGCTACGCGCCGACGTACCAGGCGGCGTACATGCTGGGCGGTCTCCAGCTGCGCGCGTTGTACAAGGAGGAGGTGATGTCGAAAAAGATGACCGACCGCGAATTTCACGACGCGGTGATTCAGGGTGGACCGATGCCCATCGCGATGGTGCGCGCCCGGCTGCTCAAGATGCCGTTGT
>JANLVM010000044.1:0-2015 GCA_031364015.1 Gemmatimonadaceae bacterium | reverse complement strand
CGGCCGTTTACGTATACGACTCGTTGGGAGCGTACGTCGACAGCGTGACGGTGCCTAACGCCGCTCCGGGCGGCGCGATGGAGTGGAATAGTACGAACAGTGAAGCGGCGATCTCCGTAGCAATACCCTTCACTCCGGCTGCATACTATTTGGTTACACGATCTGGCAGCTTGGTGTTTGGCTTTTCAGGTGAGTACGCGCTCTACAGCGGAAAGAGTGCGCGGGATGGAGTCGTAATGATTCGACGCCCGTGGAGACCAGAGCCACTGCCCCCAGAAGTTCGAGAGCGTGCGGTCGGCGTGCTCGTGGACGAGTACAGTCGTTTCCTCGGCCGTAGACGCGCCACAGACATGTTCAAGACGGAAGATCTGCCTCGCACAGGACAGGCGTTCTACGGACTGGATTCGGATGCCTGTGGTCGAATATGGGTTCTGCGGTCTCCACCAGACCAGCACGACACTCGCTTTGACGTCTTTGACGCAGAAGGAAAGTTCGTCGAGGAATTTCGCATTAAGGGCTTGTTGTTGTCGCCGCCGAGGTGGGCCGTCGGCAAGAGTACGCTCTCGGCCCTGTTCGAGGATTCGCAGGGCTCACCGCGAATCGGGATGGTGCCGGTACGTCTTGGCAACCGTGACGCCTGCTAACGCCTGTCGAAGCTGGTCGACATATGCCGGAGCCGGGTATGACATCACGAGTCGTCCTGCGCCGCCAGTAACGGCCTTCGGCGCCCCTTGAGTCCTACAACGTGTTGCGGGCGCCGATGTTAGCGCGCATTGTAAACGCGTGCGCCGCCGACCTCCGCACCCGCGCACGATCGGCCACCGTCACACCGTCACACCGTCACACCGTCACACCGTCGACACCGTCGACACCGTCGACACCGTCGTAAACCATTTCCTACGAGCAAGCGACTAATCGCTTGTCCATATCCATTCACAAATGCGCACACACACGCTACGCCTAACGCGCCGTATCCACCTCCACTATCGCGTGAGAAATCTGTCCATGCTGCTTCGTCCGTCCTTAGCCATCGCCCTGCTACTAGGGAGCGGGCTCCCATCGCCGACGCGCGCCCAAACCGTCCGCACCCTCACCAAACCCGACGCCGAGTTCGCCGAGCCCTTCACCAACGTGGGCGGCGTGCGCGAACTCAAGGACGGGCGACTCGTCGTCATCGACGCCCGCGACAAAATCGTGCAGCTGGTGGACTTCAAGACGGGCACCGGCACCAAGGTGGGTCGCGAAGGGAGTGGACCGGGCGAGTACGCACTCCCCATGCGACTTGTCCCTCTTCCCGGCGATTCGTCGGGCGTCTACGACATGCTCAACTCGCGGCTCCTGGTCGTATTGCCTAACGGGAAGCCGGGCAACTTCATCGTCACCGAATCGGCGGGGTCTCGTGGTGGGCCCGGAGGGGGCACCATGCGCATCGGCGGCAGCGCCCCACGCTTCGCCGACGCCCAGGGTCGGCTCTATTGGACCGGCCAGCCCTTCAGCGGCGGCCCTCGTGACGACGGCCCGCCCAAGTCGGCCGACTCGGTCCCCGTCATCCGCTACGACCGCGCCACCAAGACGCTCGATAGCCTGGGCTTCGTACGACTGGCCAAGAGCAACGTGCAAACGAGTGGTGGTCAAGGGAACATGCAGGTCAGGATCGGCGTGGCCAATCCCTTCTCGCCGCGTGACGAGTGGACGGTGACCCCCGACGGACGGGTCGCGATTCTGCGTTCTCCCGAATACCGAGTCGATTGGTATGGGCCCAACGGCAAGTCCTCGGCGGCCCCCATTCCGTACGACAAGATCAGGGTGAACGAGAAGCACAAGGCGCGCTGGCGTGAATCACGCAAGGCACAGCTGTCGTTGATGGTGTCAATGGACAATGGCCAGCGCTCCGTTCGCAGCGGACCGCCACCAGCCGACGCCCCCGATCCGGGCAATTGGCCCGACGTACTGCCCCCCTTCCTCGAGAACGCGGTCCTTCCCGCGCCTAACGGGATGATCTGGGTGGCGCGCAC
>JANLVM010000305.1:0-3842 GCA_031364015.1 Gemmatimonadaceae bacterium | reverse complement strand
CGCCGCTCGTGATCGGGATCTTCGGCTATGGACGGAAGGGCACGCATTGCACGCAGTCTAACCGCGGCGTGTTCCGACGCGATGGCCTACGCGACGAACGCCGACCCGAATCCGGGCCGGCATTCAGAGATAGCTGTCAGTCAGGGGCGCGCTACTGACAGGCCACCTGTCCTTCGGCACTCGCAGCGCCAACAGCTGACGCCTGGCCGTAGAAGACCGCGCACGTCAGCGGTGCTGCTGCCGGGTGCGTGGCCGTGGCCGACCATCCGCGTCCGTTGGCTTCGGTTATGGTCAGCACCACGCCATTCGACTGCTTGAAGGTCAGCGAGCCCATGGCCGAGGCGTAGGTCTCGTTGTAGTAGAAATAGTCTTCCTGCACCGAGGACAGGTTCCGCAGGTCGCTCTTGAGTGACGCCGCGAATGACTTGCCCTTCGTGTTCTGGAATTTTGGAATCGCGATCGCCGCGAGAATGCCAATGATCACCACCACGATCAACAGTTCGATGAGGGTAAAACCTCGTGCGGTTCGTGATCTGGACATGCAATTCTCTCGGTCGAAAGCTCGGATTGTCGAGGTCGGACGCACCGACCGGCAGGGGAACAGCCCCGCCCACTGACGACTTCCAGAGGCAACGCCGGTGCCGCGCCAGCGGACTTTGTTAACTCATTGACTGGCAATCGTTTGAATGGTCACTGGCTCGCATTCACGAATGAGCAGCTCTCGCACCCGTCGGTATTTCATGCAAAGTGCGAGAGCGCGCTGCGTGCGCTACGACTTTGCTGCGACCCAGTCCCGGCCAATCCCCATATCCACCAGCAGCGGCACATTCAGTGATGCCGCTCCTTCCATCTCCCGTTTCACGAGGGCTCGCAGCGTCGCCTCTTCATTGGGCGCGACTTCAAACACCAGCTCATCGTGAACTTGCAGCAACATGCGCGAGGCCATGTTCTGCTGCGCCAAGGCGTGATGAATCCGAATCATCGCCAGCTTGATGAGGTCGGCCGCGGACCCCTGAATCGGCGCGTTCGCGGCCACGCGTTCTCCAAACGCCCGCATGTTGCGGTTCCGTTCGGCGAGCTCGGGAATGTAGCGGCGGCGCTTGAACAGCGTTTCCGCATAGCCGCGCTGCTTCGCATCCACCACACATTGTTCCAGAAATGCTTTCACGCCGGCGAAGCGTTCGAAGTAAGTATCGATGAACACCTTCGCTTCCGCGTGCGCAATTTTGAGTTGCTGCGACAAGGCGTGCGCACCCTGCCCGTAGATGGTCGCGAAATTGATCGTTTTCGCTCGCGCCCGCATCTCGCTGGTGACGTGGGCGAGATCGACGCCAAAAATGATCGCCGCTGTTTGCTTGTGAATGTCGCCGCCCGCCTGAAACGCTTTCACGAACGCCGGGTCACCCGACAGATGCGCCAGGAGTCGCAGTTCGATCTGCGAATAGTCGGCGGAAAGTAATTGCCACCCAGCACGGGCCACGAAGCCGCGCCGGATTTCACGTCCAAGTTCGCGCCGCACCGGAATGTTTTGCAGGTTCGGATCGCTGGATGAGAGTCGGCCAGTCGCGGCCACCGTCTGGTTGTACGACGTGTGCAAGCGCTGATCGCGCGGATTGATCATGCGCGGCAACGCATCGATGTACGTCCCCTCGAGCTTGAACAGCTCCCGATACTCCATCAGCAGTGTGGGCAGAGTATGGCCCTCCTCGGCCAACTCCAGCAACACACTCGCATCGGTGCTCGGTCCGGTCGCCGTTTTCTTTTTCACCGGCAGGCCGAGCTTCTCGAACAGGATTTTCCGGAGCTGCGGATTGGAGTTGATGTTGAACTCTTCGCCTGCCTCGCCGTAGATCGCCCGCTCGACTTTCTCGCGCTCGCTCTTGAAACGCGTCTTGAGCGACTCGAACCACGCGAGGTCAATGGCAATGCCGTCCCACTCCATTTCAGACAGCACTTCGACCAATGGCACTTCCATATCCGCCAGCAGTCCTCGCATGCCCTGCGCTGTCAGCATCGGCTCAAACACGGCGCGCAGCCGCATCGTGACATCGACGTTTTCGCACGAATAGTCGCGCGCCGCATCGATGGGGACGACGTTGAACGGCAATTGCGCGCGCGCCTTGCCGCAGAGTTGCTCGAACGATGTGGTGGTGTGACCCAGGAACTCCATGGCCAGCACGTCGAGTCCATGCGCGCGTCGTCCCGGGTCGAGCACGTAGCTCGCCAGCATCGTGTCGAACTCCCATCCGGCCACGTGGACTCCGGCACCTCGCCACACCAGCCGATCGTATTTGGCGTTCTGCGCAATCTTTCGAACCGACGCATCCTCCAGCAACGCACGCAGCGGCGCCAATGCCGCACTGTCGATGGCGGGCAAATTCACGGGCAGCGGTGCGCCGGCGTTGATGCGCCGTCCGGCGATACCGGATTCACCCGACAGCAGCAGCAGATTGCCACCGCCATCGTCGGCGCGGTGCGCGAACGGCAAGTAGTACGCTTCACCCGGCGCCACTGCGACAGACAAGCCGACGACGTGCGCGCGCAAGGCATCACCCGCTACGGGCGACTCCGGATCGGTAATCGTTTCGGTGTGGAGCGCGATGAACGGCACGGCGCGCGCGCGCGTCACGAACGCGTCGAGTGCTTCGATGGTGTCAACCGTGACGTACGTCGCGTCGGCCAGCACGGGCACCCCGCTGTCGCTGGCGCGCACGCTCGGTGCCTCTGGGCGGCCCGCGCCCACGGGCGCCCCCGGCGGCGGCGTCGACGCGGGTGCGACCGTCGTGCTGGCCACCGCGCGCTCCGGGTTCGCGCTCGCATTCATGGGCGTCGACACCGCGACATTCGCCACGCCAAGGTCCTTCAGCATCGACGTGAACTCGAGGTCGAGATACAAATGACGCAACGCCTGCGTGTCCGGCACGTCGACCTTGAGCGCGCTCAGGTCGAGCTCGATCGGCACGTCACACCGAATGGTCACCAGCTGCTTGGACAAACGCGCCGTGTCCGCGAGCTCCAGCAGTGCTTCGCGCGGACGTTTCTTCGTGACTTCTGCGGCGTGGGCGAGAATTTCCTCCAGCGGTCCGAACTGGGCGATGAGTTCTTGCGCGGTTTTCTCGCCGATGCCTCTGACGCCAGGCACGTTGTCAGACGTGTCGCCAACCATCGCCAGATAATCGACGACGCGCTCCGGCGGCACACCCAGGCGTTCGCTGCCGTTCTCGACGCCTACCCATGACTCTTCAACACTCGCGGGACCACCGCGACCGGGATTGAGGAGCCACACGCCCGGACGCACCAACTGCTGGAAATCCTTGTCGCCTGAAACGATCACCACGTTGTAGCCTGCCTCGACGCCTTTGATCGCCAGCGTGCCGATGACATCATCGGCTTCGAAGCCGGGAACCGCCATCACGGGGATGTGATACGCCGCCAACAGCTGCGCAATGCGTTCAAGACCGCGATCGAAGTCGGCTTGCAGTTCGTCGGAAAGCTTTTCGCGGGTTGCCTTGTACGCGGGATACAGATCGTCGCGAAATGTTGCACCCGAATCGTGCACCCACCCCAACAACTCCGGCTTGTGCGTGTTCAACAGGCGTTTGAGAAAGTTCGCGATGCCCCACGCGGCCGACGTGTTCTCCCCCCGACTGGTAACCAGCGGGCGCGTCATCAATGCAAAGAACGCGCGGTAAATCAGCGCGTAGCCATCGATCAGAAAGAGACGAGGCGCCGAAGGTTTTGCGACGTCGGTCACGGTTGAAGCGAGAGTTTGCGGCGAATCGCGTTCTCTAACTCGGCGCGTGCCGACGCTCCGAGACGCCACCGGCCAAACCCCGTCTGAT
>JANLVM010000017.1:0-1685 GCA_031364015.1 Gemmatimonadaceae bacterium | reverse complement strand
TCGTCGTTGCCGGTCTTGAACAGCGACGGTGCGGGCGTGAAACCGATGCGCCAGTCCGGATGAATGCTCACAATGCGCAGACGATGCTTTTCTCCCACGACCAGACGCAGCGGCACAGGAGAGCGACGTCCGTTCACGAGTGCGAAGGGACTCTCAAGCTTCTTCATGAGTTCGGGACCTCCACCTCCGGCGATGATGAGATGATCACGCGTTGTGTCGCGCGGCGTATCGGTCACCACCACGACGCCGTACATCCCGGAGCTGATCTGATGACGGTCGTTCAGATGCGAATGGTAGGGATACGTGCCAGAGCGTGGCGGTGTGAACGCGGCGACGAACGAATCGTTCGGCGCGATCTGGGAATAGACGCGTGCGCCGAGTCCACTCCAGTGCGGAACGCCATCGGGGAAACTTTCGATCTCCAGACCATGCCAGTGAATGGATGTGGGCTCATCGAGGTTGTTGCGCACGACAATCCGCACGGGCTGTCCGCGCCGCAACTCGAGTACCGGACCAGGAAGCACGACCGAGTCGCGCGCTGGTACCGTCGAACCGGACTGCAGCGAAAAGCCGTAGGCCGGCGCACCGGTGATGAGGCGGTTGAGACGTTTCTGTACGAATAGGTGCATCTCGCGTGCATTCGCAGTTGACGTCTCTACGTATCCAGGCGCTGGCGTGACCTTGATGCCAATCACGAGCCCACGCATCACATGTCCAGCGGTGGTGACCGCTTCGTGCTCTCCTGCATGCGTCGTCGGCGCCGTCGTTGAGTCCCGCGGTGACCCGACCAGCGAGACCGTTTCATCGGCGTGAAACGCGAAATGGCAATGGAAGAGCCAGTTCCCGGGTGTCGAGGGAAGAAAGCTGAATGTGACCGTGTTGCCCGGCGCAATCAGGTCGGTGTTGGAGAGGTGACGCTGCGGACGCGGCACCGGGGTATCCTTGCTACCGGTTCCGTTCGACTCGATATGATAGAAGAAGCCGTGCAGGTGCAGCGGATGATGCAACGCCATGGCGTTAATCACGCGAAAGCGCGTGGAATCGCCCTGTTGCAGCGCAATCGTTTCCGTGTGCGGCCACCCCTTCCCGTTGATCACCGACACAACTTCGAACGGGCGATCGTTTTCGTATGGGTGGAACCATTCGCTGAGGACAAGGATGTGATCACGGGTCGAACCACTCGGCGGGTCAACAACAATCGCGCCGTTGAGCTGGCTGTCCTTCCACAATCGATCGCCAGCCGTAGTGCCGAGGAAGGCGCCCCAGTAGTAGTAGGTGCCGGCGGTGCCGATTCGATAGCGCAGTTCACGCGTGGCACCCGCGGCCAACTGCACAGTATCGCCGCCACCCGTCGACGCGGGGCGCAGACCTCCAATGACCAGCGCGGAATCAGATCGATTGCGCAGCGACAGGACAATCTCGGTTCCTAGCGGAACCCGCAGGAGTGGCCCGGGCACGCTTGGCGCCTTGCCGCGTTCGGCGAACGCCAGGATCGGAACCTCGGGATCATCGACGCCTTCTGGCTTCCACGCGCTCTCGATCACGTCCAGTTCCACCCGCAGCGCTGCCCCGCTCCATCGCCCCGCCGAGATGCGGTTCTGGTGCACAACAGCTCGTGCAACCCCTGCCGCCGGCTTCGGCAACGGAACTCGCGGAAGCGCGACAAGCAGCTGGGCATTCACGAC
>JANLVM010000008.1:0-3066 GCA_031364015.1 Gemmatimonadaceae bacterium | reverse complement strand
GAAGGCCTCACTCACCTCGTCCGTCCAAAGTGCGCGCCGAATTTCATACTTCAAGAGATCGAACCGGGACGTTAGTGCGTCCTTTCTTTTGGACCGAGCAAGCCGCTGGATTCCGTAGGCAATCTCGGCCACCACAGGCTGCGGAATGGACACATCTGCTCGCAACACCCGTTTCAGGTGCTCTATGACGTTAGGTTCGCCCTTCATGAGAGACGAAACGACGTTCGTGTCCAGAACGTACCTCACAGACGTACCGGCTTCTTCGAACCCCGCTGACGTTGTATCGCATTAAGCATCTCCTCGGCCGCCGCTTCGACTCCGGGCTCCGCGGTTGCGAGCCGATCGAAGAAATCGGGCGACCAGTCCGAACCTGCCGTCACTTCGCGCTCCAAGGCTTGAACGATGAGCCGGTTCCGGCTGATCTTCAGCGCCCGCGCTTTGCGATCAACGGCGACGAGAATGGGCTTGGGGATGTGAACGCTGGTTGGCATAGTATATTGGCGAGTATACTCGTCGGATAGGAGTCAGGCAAGGCGCAAGTATCTCGCTCGCATGTATCCCGTTGTCTCGGTGGACGTGGTAGCGCGCGTTGCGTCCTGTGTCTTGCCGCCTGCCGCAATCCTGCTTTCACGCACCGGCGTGATGCGAATCGCGGACCATCGAACTTGTCGCGAAACAATGGGATCAGCGCATGAGCGCACTGCCGAACAGACGACGCGAGCCAGAGGACTTGTACGACCCGGAGTGGGCGGATTGGTACCGTCTCACCCCCGCCGAGCGATGGATCGAAAGCGGTCGACTATGGGCCACCTATTTGAGCCTCGGCGGCACGCTTGATTCCGAGCCCGATATACAGAGTCCTTATCTACGATGCGCGCTCGCAATGTTCGCTGCCTCCTGATGGGGGGGCAGTCCTGCATCGTTTACGGCGCCGCGGAGTTTGGTCGCGACGCCGACCTGGTCGTGCGTTCTGGCACGGAAACCTTCGTCTACTCGGCGGACGGCCCTCGCGCTTTCCGACCTGGTCGCCGCAAAAAAGTCGCAGCGCGACAGGGACTGACCGATGATTCGGCGACTGCTCGAGGCGAGTCGGTTTGCCTTCCGCGAGGTGCCGACCGCAGAGGGAATACGCTTCTGGCTGCAGGAGCTTCGAACGCCTGAATTGCTGACGGAATGCGTGTCGTCGTGGACAGCCGCAGCGTTGCAGAGCGCGCCACGGACCGCGCGTATTGGACTCCCCTTCGCGAGGAGTTGGAACGATTGCGGCGCGGCAGGAGCGAGGGCGAGGCGTCCTGACGCAGAACCGAGGTGACGACGGAGGCGACGTGAGCGTCGCGCCGTGACGCGTCCCTGTACACCGACGCTCCCGTCAGCGCGCTTTCTGGTACGCCGGAGAAAGGCCTCCCACACGCAGGTCGATGCGCCTCGGGCCACCACCTCCCCCAGGCGGACTCGTGCCCATCGAGACCGGGAGCTTCACGAAGACGCCCCGTTTGGCGAGTACATCCTGCGCGAACTGGGCCACCGCGTACGCCACGTCCCGATCGCTCTCGGCGTAATACCGCACACCGCCGTTTGGATCGCTACGGTTCTCGATCGCCGGAGTGATGTCATCGGCGACGCTCCACCGGCGGCTGGAGGCCAGCGCGTCGCGCAACTCCCGTGCGTCACGCAACATCGAAGAATCGAGGTACAGTATCCGTACGATCGTTCGAGCGATTTTCGGTGGCTGCGTGGGCCTGACGACTAACGAGGGAGCACGCCGAAACTGCGCGAGGTTGGCCGTGGCTGCAGTCACGAGTTGGGGATCGGCGCTCGCCGTCGCGCTGGTCACCTTCCTGAAATCGGCAACCGCCCGCGCGGTGTCGCCCCTGGCGGCATACACTTCCCCACGACGGAAGGCTGCCAGCGAGAGAGTGGAGTCGGATCGTAGCGCTGCCGACAGGTCGGCGATCGCACCGGCCGTGTCACCCTCCGCGGTGCGCTGCTCTCCGCGAGTCAACAGCGCTCGCGCATTTGTCGAATCCAGCGTGAGTGCGCGATCCAGGTCGGCTCGGGCGCTGTCTCCCTCGCCGAGGGCAACGAGGGCCTCCGCCCGGTCGAGGTAGAGCGACGTTGTCGTCACGCCCAACGCCTCGGCGCGCGTCAACAGATTGACCGCGAGACGGAAGTCTCCCCCAGCGATCGCTCCCTTCGCGCTGTCAAGCACGACGACCGCGCGCGTGGGATCGCTCGCGGGCACCATCATAGGTGCATCCGTCAAACCAGCGACTACACTTCTGGAGCGCATCAATGGAATTGCGGCCACCGCCGCGACCGCGACCAGCGCGCCCGCGAACATCAGTGTTCGTCTGCCACTGTGCGAGGCTCGTGGTTGCGCCACAGAAGACGGCCGGCTCAGTGAAGTGTCGGCCTGGGCCAGCCGACGGTCCAGCTCCTCGCGCAAATGCGTCGCATGCGCTTCGCCGGCGCGAATGTAGCTGCGTTCAGTGGTGTTCAGGTCTCCCTCCCGCGCCGACGCGTGCCGCTGCGCCTCCTCCAGTGGCCGGCCACTCAACAACGCACCGTCGTCGCGCTGCGTGCGCTCCCACTCCGCCATGTTCGCGCGCAGATGCTGCCGCCAGCGAAGGAATTCCCGGTCTCCATCGACCCACGCACGCAGTCGTCCCCAGCGCGCAATGAGTACGTCGTCGGCCAGCTCGACGACCTCCTCACGCGAGTTCTCGTCGAGCTGCGCCTGGATCACGCCGCTGCGAAGAAGGGCGTTCCAGACTGTGTCAGAGGCCAGGACATCGCCGCACTCAGACCGAGGAACGCGGGCGCGCCGGTCGCCGCCCGTGTCGTCATCACTCGAGACGCGGACCAGGCGCAGCAGGAGGCGCTTTGCCACCGGAAGCAGCTCGCCGGGGAGTTGCTCTACCGTGCGCTCGGCCTCGCGCACGAGGGCATCGCCCTCTTCCTCGCTGCCTAACGACGCAAAGTGCTCGCGGGTCGCCACCCGCAACTGCTCGGCGATTCGGGGGAGTGCGACCACCTCACCCCGTGTGAGCTGCGCCACCAGCACCT
>JANLVM010000004.1:0-12349 GCA_031364015.1 Gemmatimonadaceae bacterium | reverse complement strand
CTCATCCTGGATGGCGAACACGTCGGCAAGCGTGCGGTCGTAGCGTTCGGACCAACGCTGAAACCCATCGCGTGCGTCGATTAGCTGCACGCTTACCCGCAGGCGATCTTGGATTCGCCTAACGGTTCCTGTGAGCACGTTGCGCACGCCCAACCGGCTGGCAATGGCCCGCACGTCATCCGGCGACTTGCGCATGGCGAAAGACGACACGCGCGCGCAGACCCGAATGGTCCGCCTCCGGGCGAGTGAGGTGAGGATCTCTTCGGTAATGCCGTCCGAGAGGTACTCGTTCTCTGCGTCACCGCTCAGGTTTTCAAAGGGCAACACGGCGAGTGAAGGCACCTCTTTCGGATTGCCGGCTACGCGAATGGTGCCGGTGAGAAACGCGCCCGAGCGCCAGGCGGCGGTGAGCGCCTCTTCGAATTCGCCGGCCGTGGAATAGCGGTCGGCGGGGTCCGAGGCCAGCGCCCGCGCAATGACCCGGTCGACTTCCGCTGGGACTTCGGCCCGCTTGAGCTGCGCCGACGGGGCTGCATCGAGGAACCGGCGGGCCAGCATCTCCTGTTGAGTCGCCCCGGCGAAGGCCTTCTCGCCGACGAGCATTTCATAGAGAACGGCTCCCAGGCTGAAGATGTCGCTCCGGCTGTCGATGAAGGCCTCACCCACCGCCTGCTCGGGGCTCATGTACGCCAGAGTGCCAAGGATGAGGCCAACTTGCGTTTGGCTATCGTCAGGCACCGACGAGCTCACGGCCTTTGCGACGCCAAAGTCGGCGACCAGCACGTGACGGCCGGAGAGCAAAATGTTGGCTGGCTTGATGTCGCGATGAATCACACCCTGCGCATGGGCATAAGCGAGCGCGTCGGCCACTTCGAGGGCGACGTGTACGGCGTCATCGAGTGAAAGGCGCGTCTCGCGCGCGAGTCGGTCGCGCAGCGTCTCACCCTCCACAAATGGCATGACGTAATACGGCACTCCCAGCGCCTCCCCAGAGTCCAGGAGCGGCAGGATATGGGGGTGCGAAAGGCGGGCGGTGACACGGATTTCTCGAACGAAGCGGTCGGCCGCGTGGTCGAGCAGCGAGGAGTGCATGGTCTTGAGGGCCACGCGCCGCTGATGCTTGAGGTCGAGCACGAGATAGACCGTGGCCATGCCGCCAACGGCGATCTCCCGCTCCACGTGGTACCGTCCTTCTAGGGCGTTGCGGAGGGACTCCATATAGTGCGCGGTCACGTCGTGGCGCTCCGGCGCCATAGGCGCCGCGCCGAGGGTGTAGTCACGTGGGAAGTCTGCGAAAATAGTGAGACGGTGGGAAGTCGACCTAAAGTGGGAGGCAGTCTCGTAAACCCCTGTGTCCACGCCTTGAACCTAGCACAGCAACGGGTAAGAGCCCACCACTCGTCGTAGCAGCTAACGGTCCTGAGCCGGCGTCCAGCGGGAACGTGTTCAAGATGCTTTACTGACAATTCCGCGAGATCGCGGGGCCGATCGGAGCGTGGCGTCCTGCTCTGGGCGAGGTTCTGGTGCGAGGTTCTGGTGCGAGGTTCTGGTGCTTGCCAAACGCCAAACTGGTGCGATATTTGCCCGGTCAAACCCTCCCCTTTCTTGACCAGCCCGGGGACTGCGAGGCGACCTGCCCACTCGCTTCGCGTGCCCCCCGCCACCGGGACAGCTGCACAAAGGAGACTCAGTGCTACCTAACGACTCCCAGAATGCCGCTCTGGCGGGTAACCCGGAAGACCTCGTGCCACGCGCACTGGCGATTTTGTTGGCGGAATCTGAATCGTGGCGGCAGCGCGCCAACGAAGGCCCACCCGCGGTGTTTAGTCCGCCCGCCCTCAGCGCTCCCGGCGAGGTGTCCCGCTCCACGCGAACGCCACCGGGACCTGCTCGGTGACGTGCGCCGCGTGTGGCTTTGTTAACGTGGCCGGCGTGCGTTTCTGCGGCGGCTGCGGCAAAGCTGTGGAGGCGAGCGCTAGCGCGGCGCCCGAGGCCGAGCGCCGGCACGTGTGCGTGTTGTTCTGTGACCTCGTGGGCTCCACCCTCATGTCTCAGCGGCTCGACGCCGAAGACCTGCGGGAATTGATCGGCGCCTACCAGCGCGTATGCGCAGAGGTGGTGCAACGGCACGACGGTTACTTGGCGCAGTACCTGGGAGACGGCATTCTGGTCTATTTCGGTTACCCACACGCCCACGAGGATGACGCATCGCGCGTAGTGCGGTGCGCCCTTGAGATGCTGGAAGCGGTTGAGCGGTTGGCTACCGCAACAAAGGTCGCCCTCCAGCTGCGCATCGGCATTCATAGCGGCCGGGTCGTCGTTGGAAGCGTGGGCGGCAGCGGTCGGTCCGAGCGATTGGCCGTTGGCGAGACCCCCAACATCGCCGCCCGCGTCCAGGGAGAAGCACCTCCTGGCGCGGTGGTTGTGTCGGACTCCCTGTGGCGGCTGCTCCCCGGGACATTCGCCGGTGAGACGATGGGAGCGCGGTGGCTCAAGGGCGTCGAGCGGCCGGTGCAGCTGTACCGGGTGGTGGCGGATGGGAGCCAGGCCGCAGGGCATGGGGCCTCACGGACTCCCTACACCGGGCGAGCGCGCGAACGCGAACGAATCCGGGAGGTTTGGTTGCGTGCGAACTTGGGGGTTCCCCAGTTCACGCTCTTGCGCGGCGAGCCGGGAATCGGGAAGTCACGCCTGCTCGAGGTGGTTAGGGGGGACCTGGCGGACGATCGCACTGACGTGTTAGTCGCGCGCTGCACCCCCTTCACCACCGACTCCTCCCTCCACCCGTTCGTCGAACTGATCGGTTCACGCGTCGGGATCGCTGGCCTGTCGGCTGAGGAACAGTTGACGCGCATTACGACCCGCGTCGCAGAACTAGAGTTGGTCGCCGAAGAAGCCGTACCCCTCCTCGCCTCTTTCCTCTCCGTGCCGGTCGATCCTGCCGTGTGGCCTGCGCCCGATCTGTCACCGGTACGGACGAGGCAGCGCACACTGGACATCGTTATTGCCGGGTTCCATTCGCTCGCGCGGCGCTGGCCGGTACTGCTTGTCATTGAGGACGTCCACTGGGCCGACCACTCTACGCTCGACCTGCTCCGACAGCTGATTGCATCGTCGGAGCGTGGGAGCCTCATGGTGCTTCTAACCTCGCGGCCGGAGTTCAAGCCAACGTGGGCGGCGGCGACGAACCTCATGGCAATCGAGCTTGAGCCGCTCAAGCAGGCGGACGCCGAGATCATCATTCGCAAAGTCGCCAAAGACAAACTGCTCCCGCCCAAGGTCGTGTGGCAAATACAGGACCGCGCGGCGGGCAACCCGCTTTTCCTGGAGGAAATCACCCGCTCGGTCACCGAAAGCGACGCGTTGGTTGAGCAAGAGCATTCGTGGGAGCTGGTCGGAACGTTGTCCGCGGACGTGGTACCCGTCTCCATGGAGGCGTCGCTCATGGCGCGCATCGACCGGCTTGGCGAGTCGCGATCGCTGCTCCAGCTTGGGGCGGCGCTGGGACGCGAGTTCTCCCACGAACTGCTCGTGGCGGTGGCGCAGTTGCCAGAGGAAACCATCGAGCGCCACATCAATGCCATGTTGGAGTCTGGGCTCATCTATAGGCAAGTCGGGACTTCGCCCGTTTACATTTTCAAACATGCCCTCGTGCGCGATGCCGCGTACGACTCGCTCCTTCGCACAACCCGGCAACGCTACCACGCGCGGATTGCAGAAGCTCTACTTGCGCGCTTTCCGCAGGTTGCGCTAAGCCGGCCAGAGTTCCTAGCCCACCATCTCTCGGGTGCCGGATCCTACGCGGAGGCGGCGAAGCAGTGGCAAGCAGCCGGCGAGAACGCGGCAAAGCGCAGCGCGGTGAACGAGGGAGTGTCCCATCTGCGGCGCGCGCTAGCCGACTTGGAGCGGCTCCCCGAAGACGCGGTGCGCATGGATCACGAGCTCTCCGTTCTCACCGTGCTGGCACCGGTGTTGATGGCGACGGACGGTTGGGCGGCACCCTCGGTCGGGGAGGCCAGCACGCGCGCCATTGAGCTGGCTAGCCGGCTGGGGGCTCACGACCGGATGTACGGGCCGCTGTGGGGGTTGTGGACCAATCAGTTTGTGGGTGGGCGGCTGCGCGAGGGAATGGAGACCGCCAAGCAAGTGGGCGCGATGGCACTTTCCACCGGAGACCCGATGTTAGAGGTCACCGGACGCCACGCGCTGTCGTATACCCGCTTCTACCGAGGTGAATACGACGAAGCATTGGTGGAGGCAGAGGCCGGGCTCAGACTCCATTCGCCTGACAGAGAGCACGTCATTTGCGAGGTGTTCCAGCTCTCCTCGACCGTGAGCATGCTCTGCGCAAAGGGCTGCTCCCTTTGGATGCAAGGTCGGCAGGACGAGGGTTTGGCGGTCATGAACGAGATGCTTGCCCACGCACGTTCGCTACGTCACCCGCCGAGCCTCGCCGGCGCACTGGCCTTCCAGATGCACTTAACACTGTACGATCGCGACTGGAGTCGCATGTTCGCCCTTGCGGATGAAGTGTACGATCTGTCGCGCGCTGAGGGCTTCGCAATGTGGGCGGTGGATGGAGCCATGCATCGCGGGCGGGCCCGCGTGGGGCTCGGAGAAGTAGATGCGGGCTTGGTCGAGCTGTTGGAGTGGGGCGCATTGTTCCACCAAACGGGCTCTGGGATCATCGTGGGCTCGACGACCAGCATGGTCTCCGAGGCGTTACACATGGTCGGGCGCACAGAAGAGGCGCTCGTCCTGAGCGCCGATGGTGAACGACGCGCATTGGCGGGCGAAGTTCGCGTCATGGAGCCCGAAATCCATCGGATTCGGGGGAACATCTTACGTGACCTCGGTCGCCTGGATGAGGCAGACAACGCCTACCGACGGGCGGCAGATCGCGCCCGCGAGCAGGGCGCGCTATCGCTCGAACTCCGCGCCCTGACGGCCTGGCTCGACCTCCAACTCTCCCGCGGACAAACATCCGATGTCCCTAGCAAACTGCGCTGTGCTTTAAACGGATTGGTGTGTGATCCCAATCGAAGCGACTTGGTGTTGGCGCGCGCCCTGCTCGCCCTCGTCCCCGACTGACCCTTCCTTTTTGATTTGAGGAACCACCACGCCTTTGCTCGTTCCGGCAACCGACTCCCTTATGCGAGTTCCGCAAAACGCGCCGCACCTGCTCCCCGAAGCTGGTGGCAACTCGTTGCGCGCCCTCGATGGCTCGGTCATGCGTTGGAGCTCCTCCGATCCCACGGCGTCCAGTCCGCTCGTGGGTGCGCCCACCGGTCTTCCGGTTTCAACGTCGGTCTCTCCGGTTAGGCCAGGTCACATGGTCACGGTGGATTATCGGGTCAACGGCGGCCCAGTTTGCGAGGCCTATGCCCAAAGCGAGCCACGCACCCAGGGGGTGAACGCGCGAGTGTTCCAAGCGGTGCTGCCCGCCTCATCCCACGGACTCATCGAGTTTCTACCGGTGCTGCGACTCGCTGGCCAGACCATTTCCCCACGTCTCCAAGAGGCGTCAGTGTCCTTGCACTACGCGGTGAGTCGCGTCGTTGTTCCGCCGGGTGTGAGTGTGCCATCGTCACGCTTGGTCGCGCCTGCCGCATGCCATGGCGAGTCTGTGTCGGCGTCGCCTAACGCCCCTCGCGAGGACAATATGCGCTGGGCGTGGGACACCAAATTCCTGGGGGCACTGACCGTCACGCTCCGCAAGGAAGTGGTGGGCCCTACTCCGGACGGGCTGCGGATGGGCTGGTATGTGACGGCGGGAACGTTTGTCGGGCCGGGATTCGCGGCTGTCGTACGGCCAGGCGCCGCGGACTGGATGCGCATCCGCCAAGACGGGGTCGGCGTCGTGAACGTCACCGCATGCCTGGAGACCCGACTGGGTGTGCGTATCTATGCGGCATATGGAGGTTTTTTGGATCTGGGGTCTGACGGTTACGCCCGCGCCCTGCGTAACGAGTTCGATCCTCTCCCACCGCTGGTCGTCACCCCAACCTATGCGACGGCTGACAAGCGGTTGGAGTGGCTCAATCGCGCCCAGTGCATTGGGGTGGGTCGAGTCGACATGAAGGCTTTGCGGGTGGAGTTCGACGCGTACGTGGTGCGAGTGGGGGGACGGACATCTGAGCGTTGACGTCGCCGACCCCGAGCTGGTGCACCCAGCGCCGCCGTTAGGCGTGCAGTAACACTCGCTCACTTGATCGCGCGGTGGTACGACGAACCTTTTTGATGGTCTACTCATAACGGGGTACGGAGATGACACAGAAACATTCGCAGGTGCCTTGGACCGACGAGCAATGGGCTCGCGTCAATCAGGTCGTTCAGGAGGAAGCCAACCGCGCGCGCGTGGCGGCGACCTTCCTCCCGCTCTGCGGTCCGCTGCCGGGGGACACCGACTTTGTGAGGGCCGAGGGCATCACCTACGGCAACAAAGACGACCGGCCCCAGCGCATGACAATCGACGACACGACCGTCATCCAGCTCGCGACGCTGCAGGTGAAGGTGTTCGTGCGCGGCGCGCAAATGGCCGACCCCGACATGACGAGTGCGCTGCAGCTGTTCCGCCGCGCGGCAAACGTGCTCGCGCGGCTCGAGGACGCCATCGTCTTCAATGGACAACCCGAGAAGAACAAAGGTCCCGAGAATGGAACCGATGGTCTGCCGTCGATCTATGAGGTCCTTGGCGGGCAGAGGTCGCGAGGCCTGCTTGACGAGAAGACCAAGGTGCGCGCGGTCCAAGCCGATTCATCGCGCGAGCTGGGCCAGGCGCTGGTGGGCGGTGTGTCGGGCGCCATCGGAGATCTGGAGAAGAACGGCCACTTCGGTCCGTTCGCCGTGGTACTCGGTCAGGAGATGTTTCTCGGCGTCCAGTCGCCCGACAAGGACTCACTCGTTCTGCCGCAAGACCGCATCATCCCGTTCCTGGGCGGTGGGTCTCTGCTCCGATCGTCCTTACTTCCAGATGACACCGGCGTGGTGGTGGCGCTCGGCGGCGCACCCGTCGAACTGGTTGTGGCGACCGACGTGACGCTCGGCTTCCTGCAAGTGACTACCGATCCGATGTTTGTCTTCCGGGTTTATGAAAAGCTCGTTCTCCGCATCAAGGAGCCCGACGCGATCGTCGCGCTTGGGCTAAAGTCCAAGGCGGGGCGTGGGAAGTAGAGCGATAGTGAATCCCAGCAAACGTGCCAGCGGTCGCGAGGCAGCGCGTTACCAAGCCTCCACCTGAGTGACGTATGACGACTAGAGTCATCGTCCTCGGTGGTGGCGTGGCGGGTATGAGTGCCGCGTTAGAGCTGATCGAGCGCGGGTTCGAGGTGGTTGTCCTCGAGCGCCGCGACATCGCGGGCGGCAAGGCCCGGAGCATCCCGGTGAGCGACGACGGCGCCGGGAAGAGTGGACACCAGCTCGTGGACCGGGGCGTCGCGTCCATCGAGCACCACTTGCCCGGCGAACACGGATTCCGCTTTTTCCCGGGTTTCTACAAACACGTAATCGACACCATGCGCCGCATTCCGTCGTTTGACGGGCGCAAGGTTGCGGATCACCTCGTGCCCACGACCCGCGTGGGTATCACGCAATACGAGCAGCCGCAATTCATGATCCCGGCGGCGTTTCCGCGCACGCCCAGCGATGCCGGAACGTTGCTACGAGATATCCTCCTCGTCCTCGGGCCGATGACCGGCCTCACCCCAGACGACCTCGCCTTTTTTGGCGCGCGCGTCTGGCAGATCCTGACCTCCTGCCCTGAGCGCAGACTAGGGGAGTACGAGCGCGCAAACTGGTGGGACTTCATTGGCGCCGAGCCCCGGTCAGCGGCGTACCAGAAGATGCTCGGCGCTGGGATCACGCGGTCCCTCGTCGCCGCCAAGGCGCGCAAGGCCAGTACGCGCACCATCGGCGACGTGTTCGTGCAACTCATGATCACCATCGTGAATCCGGTCGCCGGATCCACCGATCGCGTCTTCGATGGTCCAACGAATTTGGTGTGGATCGACCCCTGGCGGTCGTACCTCGAATCGCGCGGGGTCCAGTATGTCACCGAGGCGGAAGTCGAGGACATCCGGTGTGGCGCGGGTCGCGTGACCGGCGTGACCATCCGCCAGAACGGCGCTCGCCGTCTGGTACAGGGCGACTACTACGTAGCGGCTCTTCCGCTCGAACGCATCGCGCCAATGGTGCGCGGCCCGCTGCTAGCGGCGGACCCCACACTCGCCAACCTGCGCGCACTCGTGCCGAACGTGGAATGGATGAACGGGGTGCAGTTTTTTCTGCGCCGCGATGTGCCGACGCCGCACGGCCACGTCATACACATCGACACCGAATGGGCGCTGACGTCTGTCTCACAGCTCCAATTCTGGCGCAGCATTGCACCCGAGCAGTTCGGCAGCAGCGACGTGCGTGGCATTCTTTCGGTCGACGTGTCAGACTGGACGGCACCGGGATCAGACGGACGTCCAGCCATGCAGTGCTCGCGCGAGGAAGTGGTTAGCGAGACGTGGCACCAGCTCAAGAAATCCATGAATGTCGAGAGCGAGATACTCCGCGATGAGGATCTGCACTCGTGGTTTCTCGACCCTGACATCAAGGTCGACGCGGCGCACCCGGGGCACCTACGGAATTCGGAGCCACTGCTCGTGAATCTGATTGATACCTGGGCGCTTCGGCCTAACGCGACCACCGCCATTCCCAATCTCTTTCTCGCGTCGGACTACGTGCGCACCAACACGGACCTCGCAACCATGGAGGGGGCCAATGAGGCGGCGCGGCGCGCGGTCAATGGCGTCCTCGATGCCGTGAACTTCGACGGGTCCCGTTGTGACGTGTGGCCATTGCACGAGCCAGAAATGCTGACGCCCTGGCGATTGTACGACCGCGCGCGGTACGAGGCCGGCCTCCCATGGGACGATGCGCTCCTGCCGGTGGCCGCACACGCTATTCGTGGTGCGTCGCCCCTTCTTGACCAGGTGGGGCCGCTGCTCACACAGGTCGCGCCGTTCGCGAGTGTTGTGTCCGACGCGCTCGACCAAACCGACGCGGTCGTCAAGACCCTTGGCGAGGTGCGTACGCTCGACCCAACTCTGAAACGGGGTTCTGCCTACGTGCCAACGCCCCAGTACACCCTGCTCGATGTCGCCGACGTAGTACCGGGTGCGGGCGATCTCGTGGGACCGGCGGGGTTCGTGGACCGCCTCGGATGGTATCGCGAGATGATCGAAGAGACACTCGTGGCGGGTGTGCCTAACTGGGAGCCTCAACGGCACCTCTATGGGCTCGTCAAGGACTTTGTCGATCGCTCTGGGAAAGGCCTGCGGCCGGCCTTTTGCCTTGCGACCGCACGGGCGCTCGGCGGTCGGGCGCCGGATGCCTTCCCCGCTGCCGCGGGGATCGAGATGCTGCACAATGCCTTCCTCGTGCACGATGACATTGAGGACGGCAGCGACTACCGTCGCGGTGTCCTCACCATGCATCAGCGGGCCGGTCTCCCGATTGCGGTAAACACCGGCGATGCGATGAACGCGCTGGCCATGCGGCTGTTCCGCAAGAGTGGCGAGCGCCTTGGCCCAGCGGCGACGCTGCGCATCCTCGACGAAGTTGACCACATGCTGGTCGAGAGCTTGGAGGGGCAGGCGACGGAACTCGGCTGGGTGCGCGACAACAACCTCACCGTCGGCACCGACGACTACATGCGGCTCGTGCTCAAGAAGACCGCGTGGTACAGCTTTATTCATCCGCTGCGGATCGGCGCACTGGTCGCCAACGGGGAGGACGCGAATCTCAGCCGCTTCGATCGCTTCGGCTTTCTGCTGGGACTCGCCTTTCAGATCACCGACGACGTGCTCAACCTCACCGGCAACGTCGAGCGCTACGGCAAGGAAATTGACGGCGACCTCTGGGAAGGAAAGCGAACGCTGGTGCTCTCGCACGCGCTCGCACATGCGAATCGCGCCGATCGCGGATGGATTGGCAGTTTTCTCTCAAGACCGCGGGACCGTCGACTGCCACGCGAGGTGATGCGCCTCCATCAGATCCTCGCCAATGGAGGCAGCATCGACTGGGCACAGCAGTCGGCGACGGCATTCGCCGAGGCGGCCGTGCGAGAGTTCGACGACACCGCGTATGTCGGCGTACCCGGCAGTCCCGACCTGGATTGGCTGCGCTCCTCCGTGAATTTTCTCGTACAGCGCGATGTGTAGGTGAGGTCCGTTGCGCTTTCGCCCCTGAGCCCTGTGGTGTCAAGAGCCAACGCGACAGCGGGTGAACCGTAAGCGTTCAACTTGGACGTGTTGACACGACGCAGGCGGGGGGTGCGGTGGGAGCGGGGGGTGCTGCGCCGCCGCGTAAGGAACGCATAAAACAATAACATGCCTCTATGAAGAGTTGGTGAAATGACGTAATTCCACTCGCCGTGCAACTCGTCGCGGGCCATCCGGATCGCGGCGAACTCCGTGTCACTCACCGTGATTCCCTTTGCGTATTTGGCATCATCGATCTCGGCGCACACCGTCAGCCCTTTGCGCGTGGTCGTGGCGGTGATCAGGTTGACGATCACCTCGTGGCTCACCAGGGGTTGACCTCGCCAATTCAGGGCAACTCCAGCTTCCACCGTTGCACGCGTGAGCCGTTGCTGCCGCCACCGTCGGCCATGATCATCAACTCCTTAGCCGGCGGGATAGGCGGCCTGGCCCATTGCAAACCACCAGTAACGACCGGCCAGCTCTTTCTTCTTCGTGTCCACCGAAATCACCGGCTGCACCGCACGCAAGGCCGCTTGTGTCTTCTCACTGATCGCGTGCCCCTGCTCGCGCAACGCCCGCGCCAGTTGCATCAAGCTCCTGCAGGTCCAGCGCAGCGGTGACTGCGGGTCGCCTCCGGAGACGGGCTCCACCCGGCGCTCCAGTGCCTCCCGCACACCCGGATCGCGCTCCACCAGCTTCTTGCGCCCAGCGCCCGGGCGCCTGACCCGGCGGGGCCCGTCCTGCACGGACCGCTGCGGTGATGCAAGCTCTTTGATCCCGGCCAATATCGACCCGCGCGCCACTCCGGTGGCCACGCTCACGCGCTTGACGCCACCATGCCCCAACCTTGGCCTCCACCGCCGCGTGCAGGCACCGCTTACGCTCATCCAGCACTCCTTCGAGCGCCCGATGTCGGGCCGCAATCAATGCGTCTGAGTCCATCTGCCAAGTCGAACACCCTCGCCAAAATTAGTCCATATATTGTTTTCTGATTGCTAAGGCCGCGCGGTGACGAGGGGGACTGCGCCGCTTCTTCTGTTAGGGATTTAGGGCGTGTCCAGCTTGAGCTGTTTCAGCAACGCCTGGAAGCGTGGCTCGCCGCGCACGGCATCGTACACAGGGCGGACGCCGAGCCAAATGAGGTCAGGAGCACGCACCAACGCGGCCTGCGCCAGGAGGTCGAGGGCCACGTCGGTCTCGCCGAGTCCCAGGTGGATGTGGGCGCGATGCGTTGGGGAGACGTAGGCGGAGCGCGCCCGCTCGGCGAGTGAATCGCTGATCTCGCGCGCGCGCTCCTGCCGCCCGGCCACGGCGAGGGCCAGGCCGAGCGCGGCGAGCGTTTCGCTGCTCGATCCGGAGAACTCAACCGCGTGTTCCCCATGAACGATGGCCGTCTGCAACTCGCCGAGGTGGACAAACGACTGGCAGAGAAAGTAGTGCGCGGGCGCAAAGATGGGATCGAGGTCCAGAACGCTCCGGGTTGCATCGACGGCCTTCTCGTACTCTCTCGCGTACAGCAACACGCTGCTGAGCGTCACCCGGAGGACCGGCGAGAGCGGGTCGAGGGTCAGCGCCCGGTGCATTTCGTCGAGCGCGGCGTCGGACCGGCCACTCGGCGTTAGGCACATGATCGCGAGCCCCTGATGGGCGGCTGGGTACTGCGGGTTGAGGGCGATGGCCTGGCGAAACATGGTCTCGGCGCGGTGGAGATCCCAGTCATACGCTGCCACCACCGTAGCCAGGGCCGCACGCGCTTCGGCGAGTGCGGGGTTGAGGGCGAGCGCAGCCTCGGCAGACTGCCGCGCCTGGGGCATGGCTTCGCTTGGTGCCACGAGACCATAAATGGCCTGGGTCACCCACGCGTCCGCGAGGCCGGCATGCGCCGGGGCATACGACGGATCCATGCGGATGGCCTGCCGAAGGCACTCGATGGCGCGCCGCGTGCCCTCGCTCGTCCGCCGGTTCCAGAAAAATCGACCGCGCAGAAACGTCTCGTACACCTCGATGCTCGGCGGTGGTAGCGCCGGCGGTGCGGGCATTTCCTCTCCAAGGAGCGTGGCGTTAAGCGCGGTCGCGATTGACGCACCAATCTCATCCTG
>JANLVM010000962.1:0-4539 GCA_031364015.1 Gemmatimonadaceae bacterium | reverse complement strand
CCGCTACGAGCCAACGACTGGGCGCCCGCTGAGATGACGACAACAAGCGTCGCAGTGGACCACACCACAGAAGCGAGGATAGCACGGACAAGCGTCGTCATAGGGTCGCGCGTGGTAGGATAAAGGACCTGCATGCCGACGATGATGATGATGATGATGACGAAAGGTGGAGCTACGTCGACGTCTCCTTTGACAATCGAGACCGATTTGAAGGCCGTCGGCGATTGCTCAGGATCGTACAGCGGTTCGCTGACGTCGTACGTGATTGTGACCGTCGCCGCGCGCAACGCATCCCGGTCGACGTGCGCCAGAAGCATGATCGGTTCGGCCATGTGCCGTACCGTCCTTGCGCGAAACGCTGTTTCCGACGGCTCGAGGTCGAAGCATGCCGCTAATTGACCCATCACCGGTCAACCCGCAAGGCCGATCGCAGCGCCATCTTGTCGCCAACGCCTACGCCGCCCATTCTAGTGGTCGATTCGCAGCGCGGCACGTACCCAGCCCGGAGAGCCACAGTGAAGCACATGGTCCGACACGTAGGTTCGATCGTCGCGATTCTCGCGGCACTGCCGCTCATGCACGCGTCAGCCCAATCGTCGCCGGCGACCACCTCGACTGGCAAGAGAGTGCTATCGGTGAACGATTACGCCCGTTGGCGCAACATCGAGAACGCGCAGATCTCGGGCGACGGTAAGTGGGTGACGTACGGATTGCGATTGACCAACACGACGACGGTCGACGCCAAGCCAGTGCTGCACATTCTCAACGTGGCCACCAACCAGGACGTGCAGATCGCCAACGCCACTCAGGCCGCGTTCTCCCCCGACTCGCGATGGATCACTTATCAGATCGAGCCGCCACCGCCGGTTCGGGGCGGGCGCGGTGGAGCCGCAGGCACGCCGGCAGATTCGACGGCAGTAGCACCACCGACCGCTCCCATCGTGCCCGGCACTCCGGTCGTGGTGACTCCCGATAGCGCGGGCGGTCGCGGCAGCCCACCAACGCCGACACCGCGCCGCATTGAACTGCGTGAGTTGGCAACGGGACGCGTGCAAACATGGCAGGACATGGCTTCAGCAACCTTTTCGCCAACCTCCGGTCACGTGGTGCTGCGCCGACGTGCACCCGGCGCGGCTGTCGGCGCTGGCGGACGCGGAGCAGGCGGCGGCGCACCCGCCGCTCCCGCCGCTCCCGCCACTCCCACCGCCCCCGGCGCGCCGCGCGGAGCCGATGTCATTTTGCATGACCTCACCTCCGGTCGTAGTCAGTTTCTGGGCAGTGTGGGTGACATTGCATTCAACAGGAAGGGCGACCTACTGGCGTACACCGTCGACGCCGCCGTTCGCGACGGCAACGGATTGTTCGTGCTGGACATGCCGAGCGGACGCACAGAAGTCCTCGACAACGACGCGCGCAATTACAACCGACTCACCTGGAACTTTGAGGGGACCGGCTTGGCCGTACTCAAGGGACGCGAAGTCCCAAGAATGCGCGAGCGCGACAACGCCCTCATCGTATTCGCGAACATCTCGGCCGCGCTCGGCAGCGCGGAAGTCGCGCCGTCCAAACTCGAACCTTTGACCGCCGCAGGCTTTCCAAAGGGTTTTGTCATTAGCGACCGCGCCGCGTTGGCATGGAGTGAGGACAACCAGCGCGTATTCGTCGGGATCATTCCGCAGCGGCCTGCCGCTGATACCGGACGACGCCGAAGCACCGACTCCATCGCCGATGTCGACGTCTGGCGCTCGCAGGACGAACGGATTCAGTCACAGCAGATGATTCAGATTGAAGCCGAACGGAACTACACGTTTCGCGAAGCCTTCGACATCACGTCGTCCAGGTATGTATCGCTCACCGATTCGTCGATGCGCGAACTCGAACTTCCGCTGGCAGGCCGTTGGGCCGTTGGGCGCGACACACGCGCATACATCTCTGACTACAAGCGTCCAGCCGCCGATCTCTATCGAGTAAATACTGTCACTGGTGAGCGCACACTGATGCTCAAAGGACAGCTCACCGGTGCGGGCGTGTTCGGGATCTCACCCGACGGTCGTCAGTTCATGTACTGGAAGGACAACAAGTATCAGGCGTTCGACCTGGAGCGCAACGTATCGAAGACGCTCGGTGCGGGAAGTCCCATCAGCTTCGTGAACATGGAGTACGATCATCCCGGGCCTCGGCCCTCCTACGGGGTTGCCGGATACACCCCCGACGGAAGTGGCGTGGTGGTTCAGCACCGTTTCGACCTCTGGCTCTTTCCGATGGATGGCGTCTCGGCGCCGCGCAATCTCACCAATGGTGTCGGCAGCAAGAACGACATCGAGCTGCGATACATCCGCACCGAACCGATTGACTCGTCGGTGAAGCGTGCGGCGCGGATCGCGCGCGAAATCGATCTGTCGAGGCCCGTGACGTTGAGTGCATATGGCGAGTACACCAAGAAGGCCGGCTTCTATCAGTTGACCGATGGACAGTTGCAGGAGCTACTGTATGTCGACGCCGCGTTCAGCCCGCCGGTGAAGGCGGCCAAGGCCGACAAGTTCCTGTTCACGCGCCAGACGTTTGCGGAGTTTCCGGACTTACAGCTGTCCAGCGCCGGCTTCAAGGATGCGAAAAAAATCTCCAACGCCAACCCACAGCAGGCCGAGTACGCGTGGGGACGCCGCGTGCTGTTCGACTTCAAGAACAAGGATGGGAAACGCCTGCAAGGAATTCTCGCGTTGCCCGATGACTACAAGACCGGCGAGAAGCGCCCAATGCTGGTGACGTTTTACGAGAAGAATTCGCAGACGCTGAATCGGTATCCGTCACCGTCGTTCCTGACCGGCATGGGCTCGGTGCCTATCGAAGCGGTGAGCCGTGGCTACATCACCATGTTACCCGATGTGCACTTCCGTACCGGTTCGTCGCACAGCGACATGTTGGAAAGCGTCGAAGCCGCCACACGAAAAGTGATCGAGATGGGATACGTCGATCCCAAGCGCATCGGCGTGCATGGGCACAGCTACGGCGGCGAAGGTGCCGCGTTCATTGGAACGCGCTCGCGACTCTTTGCAGCAGTGGGAATGGGTGCCGGCGTAACTGATCTCTTTACCGACTTCAGTCAGAGCTGGGGATGGTCGTATCAGGTGACCGGCGGTAGCGGCCAGAACGGCAACGACTACTACCTCTTTGGACAGGGACGCTGGGGCATCTCACCGTGGGACAACCCCGGGCTCTTTCATTTTGAATCGGCGCTCACGCACGTGCGGGAAGCGACGTCGCCGTTTCTCATTATGCACGGTACGGCCGATCCGACCGTGTCGTTCAGCGAAGGCATGAATTTCTACAATGCGCTGCGGTACAACGGCAAGAATGCCGTGATGCTGGCGTATCCGGGTGAAGGACACGGGTTGCGCGGGCTGGCAAACCGAAAGGATCTGACCATTCGATACTTCCAGTTCTTCGATCATTACTTGAAGGGCACGGCCGCACCCAAGTGGATGACCGATGGCGTGCCGTTCATCGCCAAGGACGCCGTCAAAGATCCCGGCTAGTCGGTGACCAACCAAAGACCGCCGAGATGTCTCACACCGTTAGGAGAGAAGCATGTCACGCGCATTCTTGCGAGACGACGCTGAAGGCGAGATGCCGCGTCGAAACTACAATCTTCCCGATCGCAGCGATCCGGAGTTCGATCGGGTGGCAGCGCGCGCTATGCTCGAGGCAGCGCGCGTTGGCGAAACGCAACTTGCCGAACGCGCGACCGGATACTACTGGGGCGAGCCGGGGCTGCGCCCGCATGTCGAGGAGCTTCTCGCCGAAGCCGAGCGCACCAAAGACGAGCGATTGGAGCAGCTGGCGCGGCGGTTTCTGGGGTGAGTCGGAGTCCGCGTCCGCGGATGGCGCCCCTGTTTGAGGGCGCCGTCCGGCGTGGTGTGCTGACCGGCCCGACCGTTATGGGCTGAAGGTGATGGTCAAGCGGTATTGACCGAATTCCGTCGGATCGAACGCCCGCGCGCGGATTTCGATGTAGTTCCCCACGGGATCGACGCAGCTGTTGAACGTGATGCGCGATTCGAGATTGCTGGTCGCGATGTCATCATTCTCGGTGATCTTCTGAGTGCCGTCGCCACGCCACGCTTCGAGGAAGGGGTCGGTGATGAGTGGGGGAGTGCCGCCCGTGGCGAGTCGCATGTCGATGGTGCAGGAACGCCCGGGAGCCAAAATCGCAAAACTGTCGAACCGATTGGTTCCCGTATTGGGAAGGCAACTCTCCGCCGTCAGTCGCTGCGTAGTGGTGACGGTGGCGAAAACCACGACCGTCCGGCAAGCCGCAACGTCTTCCGGGAGCACGGTGGCAGTCGTCGAGTAGTTGCCAAAAACACCGGCACGAGAGATCACACCGAGGAACGAAGCGCCCGGAGGCAACAAGAATGTGCCTTGGACAGCGGTCGTCCCGCTGAAGAACAACGGACTGACTGGGTTGGTGCTGGAGTGAGCCACCACCCTCACCGAGGTGAAGCCCGTGGCGAGTGCGTCGAGGCGAACCACCGTGGC
>JANLVM010000930.1:0-1953 GCA_031364015.1 Gemmatimonadaceae bacterium | reverse complement strand
ATCCGAAAGGCGACCTGGGAAACCTCGCGCTGCGCTTTCCATCGCTGGCAGCGTCCGACTTTCGGCCGTGGGTTGATCCACAGCAGGCGTCGAATGCGGGCGTCTCGCCCGATGAGTTCGCGCAGCAGCAGGCGGCACTGTGGTCCAACGGCCTCTTGAGTTGGGGAGAGAACGGCGAGCGGATCCAGCGTCTTGTGGATGCGGCCGAAGTCACCATCTACACGCCCGGGAGCACGGCTGGGCGCCCGATCTCGCTGCTGCGCGCCTTCGTGGCACCATCGGCGGCCATTCGCGACGATAGTGAAGCACTGCGTGAACGCGTCGATGCGACGGCGACCAGTGTCCTCGCGCTGCTGGGCATCGAAGCAAATCCCATATCCAGTCGCGAGCACATCCTGTTGGCGAATCTGCTCGCTACGGCGTGGAGCGAAGGGCGGGATCTCGATCTGGCTGGCGTGATTGGTGGCATCCAGTCACCGCCCTTCACGCAGGTGGGCGTCATGCCGCTGGATACCGTGTTCCCGCCAAAGGATCGCATGGAATTTGCGATGAAGCTGAACAATTTGCTGGCAGCCCCGGGATTTCAGAATTGGCTCAAGGGTGAACCGCTCAACACGGCCAACCTCTTGTACGATGCCAACGGCAAACCCAGGGCCTCGATCATTTCGATCGCGCACTTGGGTGACGCCGAACGCATGTTCTTCATGACGTTGCTGCTGGCGGACATTCTGGCGTGGATGCGGGCGCAACCTGGTACCAGTGCCTTACGCGCCATTTTATACATCGACGAACTGTTCGGCTACATGCCGCCGGTCGCGAATCCGCCCAGCAAGATGTTGTTGCTCACGTTGCTCAAGCAAGCGCGTGCCTACGGACTGGGTGTCGTTCTGGCCACACAAAACCCGGTAGATCTCGACTACCGCGGACTGTCCAACACGGGCACCTGGTTTATTGGTCGACTGCAAACGGAACGCGACAAGATGCGCGTGATGGAGGGACTCGAAGGCGCATCGGGCGGTCAACCGTTCGACCGTGGCGCCATGGAGCAGACGATCGCCGGTTTGGGCAAGCGCGTGTTCCTGATGCATAGCGTGCACGAACCGGCGCCGATCACATTCGAAACGCGTTGGACGCTGTCGTACCTGGCGGGCCCGATGACACGGGAGCAGATCAAGCAACTGCAGGTCACGCCGTCGGGAAACGCGGTCGGAACCCCGAGTGGCGGGATGTCGTCACGTGATGTGTCGCCGTCATCGCACGCACCGGTCCTTCCGCCTGACGTGACACAGGTCTTTCTTCCGCCCCGCGCCCATGCGGACATGCTGAGCTATCACCCCGCCGTACTGGCCGTCGCCGACGTCTCGTTCGCGAGCGTGAAGTACGGGGTGACCGAACAGCGTCGTACGGTGCTGTTGGGCTCGATAAACGATGGACCGATTGCGCTCGAGTGGGATCGCGCGGAGCGCATCGATCTCGATCCATCAGTGCTGGAACGCGGACCACGCGACGGCGCCAGGTTTGGCGCGTTGCCGGCGCCGGCGGCCCGTGCCAAGAGTTATGCGGCGTGGAGCAAGGCGTTCCAAAAGTGGGTGGTCACGAATGAGCAAGTGGAACTGTGGCGGAGCGCCGCGCTCAAGTGCACGTCGAACGCCGGGGAAACCGAGCGTGATTTTCGCATCAGACTGCAGCTGCAATCGCGCGAAGATCGCGATGCGAAGGTGGAGACGCTGCGCGCGACATACACCACGAAACTCTCGTCACTGCAGGAACGCATCCGCCGCGCCGAACAGGCGGTCGCGCGCGAACAGTCGCAGGCGAGCCAGGCCAGGGTCGACACGGCGATTTCCTTCGGAAGCGCCATCCTTGGCGCGGTATTTGGGCGCGGCAAAGTTGGGCTTGGCACGGTGAGCAAGATGGGAACAGCCGCACGGGGCATGGGGCGCGCCGCGCAGC
>JANLVM010000554.1:0-7741 GCA_031364015.1 Gemmatimonadaceae bacterium | reverse complement strand
CATGCGTCCCGAGGATGCCCTCATTCGTCTCGTGACCGATGGGGAACTTGTGCGTGTGGTATCGGATCGCCGATCCGAGCTGGCGGTGCTGGTGGTCGACGACACGTTGCCCCGGGGAGGTGTGATTTTGCGTGACGTGGCGGGTGCCTCTCCGTCTGAGATTGTTCGTGTGCTCAAGCCGGACACCGATAGCCTCAGCTACGTCTGACCCAGACCCACCTTCCGTGAATCGCGCAACGCTCCTGCTGCACGGCGGACGCGCTCCGAGCGCCGTCGGAGATCCTGTGGTGACGCCGCTGACACAGTCGGTGAACTACGTAATGCCTCCGGGAATGGCTGGTGAACTGAAGTACGCGCGGCACGGCAATACACCGACCGCGGAGGCGCTCCAGCGACGACTGGCCGCGCTGGAGGGCTCGGAAGCGGCGCTGGTGCTCTCGAGTGGCATGGGGGCCACCACGTGCACCCTGCTGGCCCTGCTGCGGGCGGGTGACCATCTCGTCGCCAGTTCGTGGTTGTACGGCGGCACGCGTCGCTTTCTGGAGGAAGAACTGTCGGCCATGGGTATCGAGGTCACGTTCATCGATCCCACCGAGACGCGCGCGTGGCGGCGGGCGATGCGCCTCAACACGCGGGTGTTGTTTCTCGAGTCGCCGGTCAATCCCACCCTGCGCGTCGTCGACTTGCGGCCGCCGAGCATGCTGGCCCAGGAGCAGGGCGTGGCCCTCGTGATTGACTCGACGTTCGCCACCCCGATCAACTGTCGCCCGCTGGAACACGGGGCCGACGTGGTCATCCATTCCGCCACCAAGTATCTCAATGGTCATCACGACGTGCTGGCCGGTGTGGTGTGCGGCGCCGAAGCGGTCATCGACGAAGTGCGCGCGCGCATGGCGGTGTGGGGACAAGCGCCGGATCCGTTCGCGGTGTGGCTGCTCGAGCGCGGATTGAAAACGCTTGACGTGCGCGTGCAACGACAGAACCGCAGCGCGATGCAGATTGCGCAGTGGGCCAGCGGTCATCCGGGAGTGCGCGCGGTGCATTATCCAGGGTTGGCTTCGCATCCGGACCACGAGATTGCCGTGGCCACGCTGGATGGATTTGGGGGCATGCTGGCGATCGAGTTGGTGGGCGGTGGCGACGCCGCCGCACGCACGATTTCGCGACTGCGGCTGTTCCTCCACGCGCCGTCACTGGGCGGCGTGGAATCGCTGGTCAGCGAGCCACGATACACGTCGCATCGGGAACTGTCGACCGATGAGCGTGCCGCTATGGGAATCCCCGATGGGTTCCTGCGCCTGAGCGTTGGTCTGGAGCACGCCGTCGATCTGATCGCGGACCTGACGCACGCGCTGGAGTCATAGTGGCCGGTATTCTTCGACTCACGAACGTCACGAAAGAGTATCCACGCTCGGGCGTCGCGCTCCGCGATATCTCGTTCGAGCTGGGCAAGGGTGAGTTCATCTTCCTCTCGGGCCATAGCGGCGCCGGGAAGAGCACACTCCTCAAACTGATCTCGATGACCGAACGCCCCTCGCAGGGCGAAGTGCGCGTGTCCGGTTACTCATCAAAGTCGGTGAAGGCGCGCGAGATCCCCAAATTGCGACGCCGACTGGGCATCGTGTTTCAGGACTTTCGCCTGCTCCCCGACCGCACCGCTGAAGCGAACGTGGCATTCGCGCTTGACGTCACCGGCGCCAGGCAATCCACGATCCGTCCCAAGGTCGCTCGGCTGCTGACGCAGGTTGGCCTGGCGTCGAAAGCGACCGCGTATCCGCACGAGCTCTCGGGCGGGGAGCAGCAACGGGTAGCGATCGCTCGCGCCCTCGTGAACGACCCGTTTGTACTGTTGGCCGACGAACCAACCGGCAATCTCGACGAGAAAGCCACCCACGCGATCTATCTGTTGCTGCGCGAGATCAACGCATCGGGTACGGCGGTGGTGATGGCGACGCACGACGTGTCACTCATCGAACGGACGGGCCTGCGGTTTCTCGAACTTGATCGCGGCACGCTGGTCTTTGACGGAACCGACGTGGCGCGACTCAAAGCCGACATGCGCGGTGGCGGCCGCTTATGAGACTCGCCTGGCGAGAAGTCTTGCTGGCCTTTTGGCGTTCGCCGGCGCTGGCCCTGCTCAGCGTCACCACCATTGCGTTTTCGCTGTTCGCGTTCGGCCTTTTCGGGTTGGTGGCCATCAACATCGAGACGGCGCTGCGCGCCATTGAGGACCGCGTCGAAATTCGCGCGTTCCTCGTCGACAGCGCCAAAGACGTACAGGTCAATGAACTCGTGGCCGCTGCGAAACGCATGCCGCAGGTGGCCGATGTCGGCTACGTCAGCCCCGATTCAGCGCTGCAGCGCGCCCGCGCGGAGTTGGATGAATTTCGCGACGTCATGGAAGGCGCGATGCTTCCCGGCTCGGTGGAACTGCGGCTCAAGCCCGGTGCGCGCGACCCGGAAACCCTGCGACAAATCACGAATCGACTCGAGACGTATCCCGTCGTGGAAGAAGTGCGCTACGGTCGAGAGTGGGTGGAAAAACTGTATCGCGTACGCGCCGTTGCGGGGGTGGCAGGCCTCGGGCTCGGCCTCGTGTTCGCGCTCGTCGCCGTGATTATCATTGGCGCGACCATTCGCATGGCCATACTTGCGCGCACGAAAGAAATCGAGGTGATGCGTTTGGTGGGGGCGACCAATGGCTACGTGCGCTTGCCGTATCTCATCGACGGGACGCTCAAGGGTATCGTCGGCGGCGGGATTGCCCTGCTGATGGCCTGGCTGGCGAATCGAACCGTCGCCCGCTCGTTCATGCAGACGGAATTTTTTTCGACCGATCAAATGGTGTTGGGCGTGCTGGCCGGTGCCGTGATCGGTCTGCTGGGAAGTTGGATCTCGGTGGGGCGGCATCTACGGCGGGTGTGGCAGGAGCGCTGATGGGTCGTCGCGCGATGCGCGCGCCGCTCATGGCGCTTTCATCGCTGCTCGCGCTGACTGCCGTGGCGATCGCTCCGCGCGCAACGGCGGCGCAGGCAGCCGGCGCCAGCACACCCGAGCAGCGACTCCGTCAGCAACAGGACGAACTGGACAAGTTGCGCCGGGAGCGCACCGATCTGGAAGCGCGCATGTTGCAGTTGCAGCGCAATGCGCGTTCGCTGGTTGAGGAGGTGAACAACCTTGAGCAGCAGCGCGCGACCACGGCGCGTCTGGTGCAAGCGCTCGACCGGCAGCTGACAACGATTACGCGCGAAGTCGCGGAAGCGGGTTCAGGACTCGCCAGGGCGGAACAGGAGATCGTGAAGAAACAGACCGCGCTGCAGCGCCGCATGGTGGAGATCTACAAACGCGGCCAACTGTACGATGCGGAAGCGATGCTGTCGGCGCAGTCGTTCGCCGCGCTGGTGGCACGGTACAAGTACTTGCACGATCTAACGTTGCACGATCGCAGCCTGGTCCAGCGCGTCGAACTGCTTCGCAATAACATCGTCACGCAGCGCGAACTGCTGGTGCGGCTTCAGGATGATGTGGCGCGCAACCGAAGTGAGAAAGATCGGGAAGCGAATCGCCTGCGTCAGCTCGAGTCGCAGCGTCAGCGCAACTTGACCATCGTACAGCGCAACGCCACCCAAACACGTGCGCGGCTGACGCAGCTGTCGCGCGATGAGGCGAGGGTAGCCGGCGTCATTGCCGGGCTCGAAACGGCGCGGCGACGCGCCGAGATGTCACCCAATGCGCGACCGGCGGCACCGTCGACCATCAAAACGACGGACCTTGGTCGTTTGGATTGGCCGGTTGATGGCATCATTTTGTACAGCTTCGGACGCGTGGTGAATCCCAACAATGCCACGACGCGATGGAACGGATTGGGAATCGGCGCCGCGCTGGGAACCGCCGTCAAGAGCATCGCCGCTGGCGAAGTGGTGTTGGCCGAGCAAGTGGGCACGTACGGCCCCACGGTGATCGTGCAGCATGGCGGTGGCGACTATTCGGTGTACGGCTCACTGGGTCGCATCGACGTGCGAAAGGGCCAGGATGTCGTGAAGGGACAGGCCCTCGGCACCATCGGCGCGTCCGATCCAGACCTCCCGCCGCATCTGCATTTAGAGATTCGCCCCAAGGGTCGCGCGGTGGATCCGTTGGAATGGCTTCGCGCGCAACGGAGGTAGTCACGCCATGCCCGTCAGGAAATCGGTTACTCGTACACCGGTCTCGTCCCCCGCTCCACTTATGGACGCACCAGTCGCGGTAGACGCGGGTGACTGGACGAAGGACCGCGGTCCGCTGGGGGCGCACCTGTCTATTGCCGGAGGCACGTGGGAAGCGGCGGCACGGGCGCGGGAGATCCACGCGACGGCAGCGCAGATCTTCACCAAGCAAGCGAACCGTTGGGTGGAACGCGATATCACGCCTGACGAGTCTGTACGCTATCGCGACGCCATGCGCGAGACGCCGGTGCGATGGACGTGCGCGCACGATTCGTATCTGATCAATCTCGCGTCACCCGACGTCGCGTTGCGCGCCCGCTCGCTCGAAAGCTTTCGAAACGAATTGCGACGCTGTGAAGCCCTCGAACTCGACGCCCTCGTGTCGCATCCGGGAAACTTCATGGACGACCGCGCCAGTGGCCTGGCGCGCAACGCGGACGCCATCAGCGAGGCCCTCGAAGCCGAACCGGGATCGACACGACTGCTCATGGAGTTGACGGCGGGTCAAGGCACCGTGCTTGGTTCGACCTTCGAAGAAATGGCGTCACTGTTGTCCCTGATTCCGGCGACGTGGCAATCGCGACTTGGCGTGTGTCTTGACACGGCGCACGTCTGGGCGGCCGGATACGATTTGGTGCAGGAGTACGACAGCGTCTGGCAGCGATTCGATGACGCCATCGGGATGTCACGGTTAGGATGCCTGCACCTCAACGATTCGAAAGCCGCCTTGGGCTCGCACCTCGATCGCCACCAGTTGATTGGCGAGGGCACGATTGGTGCGGCGGCGTTTCAGCGCATCATGACCGATTCCCGACTACACCACGTGCCAAAAATCATTGAGACGCCCAAAGGCGATGCGCCCGCCGAAACGGACGGGCGCATGCTGCGAGTGCTTCGCGCATTGGCCCGCTGACGCACCTCACGGGGCGTTAGTAGAGCACCTTGTATACCACGCTCAGATTGCGACCCGGGTTGAACGCAAAACTCTTGATGCGACTGGTGGCATCGCGATACCGCGCATCGAGCACATTATCGGCCCGTAGCGTGAACGAGTGGACGGTATTTCCACGCACCGTGAACAGCCAGGTCACGTGGAGATTCACCATCGAGTACGCCGCGGTCGCGAGGTCGAGTGCATCGCCGCTCACGTGTTCTTGCGCGAACACCCGTCGGGCTTCGCCACCCGCCGACCAACGGCCGTTGTCGAAGCGCAGTGACGCGCCCAGTCGACCGGCCGGGATGTACGGAAGATTGCCCTTGGCATCCTTGAGCGTCGCCCGCGTAAAATCGCCCATGACGCCACCCACAAACTGACGCGGCAACTGGGTCTCGATCTGCCCTTCCACGCCGTACAGGGTCGCGTCGTCCTGACGAAAGTTCACCAGTGCGACGAGATCGCCATCGACATCCCGCGTGCCCACCGCAATCGGTCGAATGTATTCGTTGATCGTGTTGAAGTAGGCGTTCAGCTGCGCAAATGTCCCTGATCGTTGCGCCCGCACGCCCGCTTCGAGGCCGGTGCTATTCTCCGGCACGAGCTGACGGTTTCCCACATCAAAGGTTCCGATGGCCGCGTGGAAACCATTGGAGAACAGCTCTTCGACCGTAGGCGCCCGGAACCCGCGCGACGCGTTCGCCGTCACGGAAACGTCCTTCGCGATGGGGACACTCAGGCCGATCGAGGCAGCGAGATTGTTGTAGGCGCGCGATTCGGCGATGCCGAATCGGGCCACCTGCTCGGCGTCGACCGGATTCGTGCTGACCGTGAACCGATCGTAGCGGGCACCGAGTTGCAGCCGCGCCGACTGTTCTTCGGCAGACCCGCGCGAGAGTGGCAGCTCCTGATAGAGGAACGCGGCGACATTGTTGTTGTCGGCACCGGGCGTGAACGCCTCGTCACCCGTGGGCGTGTATTGCCGAAAGAGTCCCTGCAGACCAATAGCGCCGGTGGAACGGCCGAGGTGCGTGCGCGCCGTAGCGCTGGCGGTCTGGGTGTTGAGTTTGAAGCGTGTGCCAATGGCACCCGTCGGTTCGATTTCGTTGTGCGAGTACCACTGAGTCGTCGCGTCAAGCTTGACGGTGTTGATCGGCTGGTAGTGCGTACCGAAGGTCGACTGCATTTGCAGCATGCGTCGAACACCATCAATGCGAATCGCATCGTCACCATCGGGGTGCGGCAACCCATACGCGAAATGCGACTGACGATACACCAGTCCCACCGACTGGTGATTGCTCACGAAACCCATGCCCACCGTCGCATTGTCCGTGGAGCCGTTGGTATTGTCCTGCTGCGCCCCGCCACCCACCCGCATATTCTGGAAGCGGCGATAGCCCCCGCGCGCGGTCGCGGCAAATCGGGCGCCCAGCGGCAGGTTGAGCGACGCGGACACGACACCGCCTGGCGTAACAGACTCTCCCTGACCGAGGAGATAGCCGCTCGCCCGCGCGGGAATATTGGTCGGGATATCGCTCGTGATCACATTCACAACGCCACCGAGCGCGTTGTTCCCGTACAGCAACGAGGCCGGACCGCGTATGACTTCGATGCGTTCGGCGCTGCTGGGATCAACGGCGTTCAAGTGATCCGCCGCTGCCCCTGAAAGGTCACCAGCGCGCTCGCCGTCCTGCAGGACGAGCACGCGTTCCCCCGTGAGGCCTCGAATGACCGGCGCCGAGGCCAACGGGCCGTTGAAGCGTGTGGCCATGCCGGGCTCGCCTGACAACGTCTGCCCAATGGAGGCGCTGAGGGTGCGCTGCAGCTCCTTGCCTGAGAGTTGAATCGTAGCCTGCGTGACGTTGAGCGGATCGGTGCCCGTTGGCGTCGCGGTGACGTTCACATTGGAAAGGCGCACGGTAGCGACGCGCATGATGATCGTGACCCGTACATCGGGACCGCCTTCCTGAATCGTGATTACCTGATGCTGGGCTGAATACCCGATGCGTATGAGGTCCAGATGATACGTGCCAGTGGGCAATCCGCGCACCGCAAACTCACCGCGCTCGTCGGTGGTGGCAACGCGATTGACGCCGCTCACGACGACTTGGACGTTGCTCAGCGGCCGGCCGGCGGTATCGCGAACGACGCCGATGACGGAGCCCTCCGCAGACGCGGAGTGGAGGGCCCATGTTGCTAACGGTGTCACGTCGATGGGTACCGCACTGGCGACGCGAGTGACGCACATCAAGAACGCGAGACTACTCAGGTGCAGCGCCGCAGACGGGCGCGCAAACCATGACGACATGTCGAACTCCACGCGAAAGAAGGAGGGCGCGCGCCGATCGCGCGCACAGACACACACCGCGTTCGCGGTGCGGAATGACTCAACCTTGCAGGGCGGGAGGCGCGCGGGGTGAGGACGCCGGCGACCGCTGCCAACGGGCCGCACGCGACGTGGTTGCTGGCGCGGGATTGATGGCATCGCCCGAGCGCGACGCACAGGCGGTCGGCGGGTGTGTTCCCGTTGGTGCGGTGGCAATGGCACAGAGCAAACAGTTGTGCGCGTGCAGCACCACACACGACGAACTCGATTCCGACT
>JANLVM010000872.1:0-5335 GCA_031364015.1 Gemmatimonadaceae bacterium | reverse complement strand
GGCGACGGTCGCGCGCGCGCCTACGGCTGCGATCTGACGGAGGGGTACGTCGAGGAGAACGCCGCATACTACAGCAGTTAGCTGCAGGGGTAGTCCATCAACTGCGGTTGTACTTCAACTGCGGTCTAAGACCAATACTGTTCAGTTATTGGTCTTTACCATACTACGGGGGCGTCTGTTGGAGGCAGGAGTTGAACGTCATCCGGGTAGCAGGGGGGAGGAACTGCGACAGGAGGCAGGGGAGCAGGGGGTGCCATGCGACGAACAGCGGGGGTGCGTTCCTGTGCGGTGGTGCGCGTTGATAGGGTGATGGTTGGGGGCTTGCTGGATGTTACGGTTGCGAATGCAGAGTCCTGTCAATCTCGATATCTGGAATCGCTCGATAGAGCTTGCTGTCCGCGTCGATGCGCTGGCGGCGAAGATTTCCGGCATCCGCGCGCCTGGCATGGCGTCGCAGGTTCGCCGCGCGAGTTCATCGCTACGCGGTATTGACGCGATGCTCAACGAGCTTCAGCAGATTCGTCGCATGATGCACTCCTGCCAGACGTTCAAACTGCGGCAGACCGGCCGGCATGTACCAATGCCAAAGTCGCATGGCACCCCTGCTCCCCTCCATCCCGCCGCAGTTCCTCCCCCCTGCCACCCGGAAGACGTTCAACTCCCTCCTCCAACCTTCTTAGATCTGGATCACGCGCGATAAGCGATAGGATCCGTCAGGCGAATGCCTGCCGGCAATCCAGCGGCGGTCCGAGCCATCCGACCTCACGGCGGGGGTGAGCCGCCAATCTAACACGTTTTTCTAAACTGAACAGTATTGCCCCTACTCGTACATGCGTTCTGGATCGAGCGTGGCCAGTTGCACACAGAGCGCACTGATGCGGTCAACCGCATCGGCGACGAACGCGGCGCCCTGCTCTGCCGTTGCTTCGCGCGGGTTTCCCACGCCCGTATCCGCAGTGACCTGCGTCCAGCGACGCGGCGTCCACGCCCACCCTTCACGCACCCCTGGCAGCACGCTCTGGCGCGCGTGACCGTCGCCCCACGTTGTACGATCGGCTACGAGATGCGGCGCGACATGCAAGACGGCCGCAGTCTCCAACGCGCCCGCATGATCCCCCGGCTCGACAAAGTGCGTGTGGTCGCCTGCTTGCCACCAGTTCGCAATCACCAGCAGCATGTTGCTATCCGGTTGCAATTCACGCACGAGCGCACGCAATTCGTTACCACCGTGCGCATTGAGCAACAGCAGCACGCGCACGCCATGCGGTTCGAGACTCCGGACGATATCGCGCAACACGGCCAGTTGCGTGGACGGCATCACGCTGAGTGTGAGCGGCAGATCTAACTGCGTAGTGTTAACGCCAAACGGCATCGCCGGAAGCGCGACGACGGGAACACCGCGCCTCGCACACTCGGCCGCGACGCGCACGGCGACAGTCCGACCGAGCAAGGTATCAGTACCATAGGGCAAGTGCGTGTTGTGCGGCTCGGTCGCGCCCCAGGGCATGATGGCCACCGACCACGTGGTGTCGCGGACGGTCGGCCACGTGAGTTCTTCGAGCACGCCTGGACTCGGCAGATATGTCACGCGCACACAGTTGACACCGTCTCGAACATCACCGCACCGCGGCGAAGGTGTCGCATTGCTTCGGTTCACCCGAGTCGAACCCCCGACGGAACCATTGCGCACGCTCCGCCGACGACCCGTGCGTGAAGCTTTCGGGATTCACCCGTCCACGACCCATGCGCTGCATGCGATCATCTCCCACCGCCGACGCGGCCGCGAGTCCTTCATCGAGATCGCCCGGCTGCAACTGTCCGTTGCGCGCGGCCTGATACGCCCACACGCCCGCATAGCAGTCGGCCTGCAGCTCCATCGCCACGGAAAGCCGGTTCTTCAGCTGCGGAGCGCGTTGCTGCGCATCCCGCAGTTCGCGTTCTGTACCCATGAGATTCTGCACATGATGCCCAACCTCGTGTGCCAGCACGTAGGCTTGCGCAAAATCACCAGGTGCGCCGAACTGTCGGTCGAGCTGATCGAAGAACGACAGATCGATGTAGACCTTTTGATCACCCGGACAGTAGAACGGGCCCGTCGCGGCTTCCGCGAATCCACACGCTGAGTTGATAGCGTCCCGAAAAAGCACCAGCTTCGCATCTTGATAGCCCTGGAGCTTTCGACTCCACCCCAGCTGTGCGCTGTCCAAAACACTCGACATGAACAGCACCATGCCTTCCTCGGTGGAATCCTGCAGCGAACCGTCCGCACTCGCGTTTGGCATCGCTGAAGTCGGCGCACCGCTGGAGCCCCCGATGAAGTCACTGACCAGATCTTTCTTGAAGATCACGCTCAACACGATCAACACGGCGAGGCCTCCCAGTCCTACACGCCGACCGCCGCCGCCTCGGCCAAAGCCACCGCCAGCGGATCCTGCGCCACGCCGATCTTCGAGATTGCCACTTCGTCCACCAGGAATCCATCGCATTTAGGGCACCGGCGCAGGGCGCAGTGAAAGAAATTCATAGTCATCGGCTCCAACCGTCTTGAGCCACACAATAATCTCGCTAATTCGTTGGGGCGGAAAGACACCACGCTGGCCCTGAATACGCCGAACCAGGTGTACCTCACGCCCTTCCTGCGTCCACGTCGACTCGTATCGTCCAAAGAAGCTCGTCGAAGAAATGTTCTTTGGCAACTCCGCTTTCCAGCCCACCGGCAAGGTGATGCGCAGATCGGTGAGCGTCTCCAGCTGCCCCAGAATTTGCGCCGCCTCAATCGCGAAGAGTCGAGGTGAACGGGACTCGAGTTCGCGAGCAAGATTCTTGTAGCCGCGAGCCGGACTGCGTAAGCCGTTATTCATCGAAAACAGGCGAGATTCACCCGCCGGCTTGAGCACGTTGTCGGCCCGAACGAAATATGAAAGCACGGTAGGTGCCGCGAAATTCTTCCCGTCGAAGACCACCACTGAGTCTGCCGTCGCGTCGGCGGGGAACAGCCGCTGGGCGAGTGCCTTCTCGAGGTTTTCGCGACGCGCCGAATCGAGCGGCGCCGCGAACGCCGAGCGCATGCCGAACGACGCACTCCCACGCGCTTCCTCCTGGACGTACCCCTCCACGTGGCCGGTCGTGTCGATTGTTAATCGCATGCGCATTGTCGATCCGTTCGCTTCCACGGGGGACGCCGGAAACCGAACCTCCTGGGCGCGTCCGTCGGCGAGTACCACCACGCCAAACTGTTGTTGATAGCCGTCGGGGATCATCCCGTATGGAACGAACTCGGCCGTGAGATCGGTAAAGGTCCAACCGGCGCCGTCCTGAACAGCCGCGATCGCATGGTTGAATTGATAGACCGACGGGAGGGCCGGATCGGGCTTGCCACCCAGCGACAGCAGGACGGGATTGGTCGGTATGCGATACCGCCGCAAAGCGGCCACGAACAAGGTCGCTTTGTCTTTGCAGTCACCAAATCCGGACGCGAGCACGTCGGCAGGAAATCGCGGTTGGTAGCCACCGATGCCCAGCGACACCGAGACATAGCGCACGTCCTGCGCAACCCAGCGATGCACCGCTTGAATCGTATCGAGACGCGTGCGGGCGCCACTGGCCTTCACGAGCGAATCGATGCGTTGCGCCACGCCTGGTGGCAACGCGTACCGGTCGCGCGCCAGACCGTCATACCACTTCGCAATGTCGTTCCAGGTACCGGGCGACGTGACGGCAATCGACATTACGACGCTGTTGGAGTCCGCAGCGAATGCCTCGCCTCGAAAGGCCTGGACCTCGTTGGCGATCCAACTGAGAATGCGCCGACCGCCCTGCACGTCGTCCGACCGCCGGAATGTGAGGTTGCGCTCGACAATACGCGGCATGAAGCCATCGGGGACATCGACGGTAAACCGCGACCGCGCGATGGGGACTTGGTTGTTGACGTTCCAGCCAAGCAAGAAATCACCGGCGCGGTATGGCGCCTTCTCCTCAATCGTGAACTGCACGTCGAGCACCGTGCCAACGGCCACTCCAGACAGCGAGACGCGCCGAATCTTCTGTTCTTGATACACGGGATTCGCCAATTGCGCGGTGACATCCGACTCCTGCTCCTGCGCCGGCTTGTCACTTACCACCTCGCCCGTGGTCTTGAGCACGCGAATCCAATCAATCGTCAGCGACTGATGTGACTTGACGTAGCCGAACGCGCGCTCGGACATGCCGCGCACGACCCCTTGATCCAGAATCTGATAGACCTGTCGCGTGCGCTTGAGTGACCGGCCGTCGGGCTCGACGCGATTGTAGCTTTCATCGAGCAGCAGGACGTAGGGTCGACCGCCGTTCTTGGCCGGATCGACCGCGAGGCGCACAATGGAATCCGACGGCATACTCGGGCGCGCGGTCGGTTGTTGCGCGCCGAGGGTGTGCGTGAGCAGCGCGAGTACGCCCGCGCAGAAGGAGCAGCGCGATACGCGACGGGGTGACATGGGCATGCTGAACAGTGCGCAGCGTGCCTCGCGAAGTCCATCGGCGCCGTCTTTACGCGGCGATTCCCTCGCCTGTCGCGAACGCCAGACTCACCGCGCGCCGGGCTCCGCGTTTGAGCGCGCGATGCACCGAGCGGGCGTATCGCACGAAGTTGGCACCCGCCCAGACGTGACGGGCGAAGAATTCGTACGGTTGCAGGTCGCCTTTCAGACGGTTGCAGGGAGCGCAGGCCACGACAAGGTTGCCGGAATCGTGCGCACCGCCGCGGGCCAACGGGACGACATGATCAAGCGTCGCGGTCCGGTGGTCGAGATGCGTGGCACAGTAGACGCAGCGTTGTCCGCAGTCGCGTAGGGCCACGCGGCGCATGGCCCGTTTGATCGCCGCATGCGCCACCGAGCCGCCAAGGCGTTCGCGCTTGACGATTCGCGTACCGGCGCACGACTCTGCCCGCGACCCACGCGCCCGGACGGCCGATCGTTTCGAGGGCCGGGCACCGCGAGATACGGTGCCCTTTGCCAACCGAAGATTCCGGCGGCTCATCAGGGCCTCCTGCTGGCCGGCGACGCGCCGAACGACGACGCCCCGCCGGAGGAAAAGATCCTCGCGTCGGGGCGTCGGGTGATGTCGAACGGGTCGGCGCGAAGCGCCTGAGGTGGGATTCCCCGGACTCGCATCGAGGGGGTGGGGTGGTGCCGACGAGCGAGTCGCCGGGCACGCGCTGGCGTGGGAGGCACGCAGCGAAGACGGGGGGTACCGCGAGTGGAGCGCATCATCCTCCTGATGAATCCGGGTGGAGTGGCGCAGCATACCGCAGAAAACCGAACGACAGCTTCGACATCGAACTCGTACCACGAACAAG
>JANLVM010000546.1:0-1755 GCA_031364015.1 Gemmatimonadaceae bacterium | reverse complement strand
CGAGATCGCGAACAGACGCGCGAGGATGTCCTTGCCGAGATCCGCGAACAGATTGAGGTTGGCGCGCGCCAGGCCGAAGCGGGCCAACTGCGCGATGGGCGGGAAGTGTTCGAAGAGATTCGCCGCCACGCACCGAAGTCGTGATCTCATTCGTCTCACGCCTGCGGTGGCACCATGCCAGACTCTTTCTCGTCGACCACCCCCACCGGAGCCTCGATCATCTGCCCGGCCGATCGGTGGGACACCATCGTGGCCAAGCATCCCATCCTTGCCGGCCACCAGGCTGATGTCATGAACGCGATCGCGAGCCCGTCTGAGATTCGTGTCAGCTGCTGGGACCCCCTGGTGTGGCTGTGTCAGGGTTCCTTTCAGATCGGCTGTTGTGCGTGGTGATCCGTCTCGGTGCGGGGTTCCTGATCACCGCGTATCCCACGGACGCCGTCAGGCAAGGGGACATCGTATGGACACCGTAAAGGTCATTCACGACCGCGAAGGACAGACGCTCACCGTCTGGTTCGGCAAGCCGTCGTCCGAAGCCACCTCAAGCGACAGCGAACATGGCGTGGTCGTGATGAAGGATCAGGCGGGTGCTGTGATCGGCATCGAAGTCCTGGGCTATACGGGGCACCCGACGTCGATCGCCCTGGAAGTGCCGGGGGCGCAGACCGTGTCCCGCTGATTGCGACTTCGGTAGCCGGGTCGCCATGTCCAATCATTCATCCTTGACCGTCGCTCTGCCAGAGGCTCTGGACGCATTCGTGCGCCAGCGCGTGGCGTCCGGGCGCTTCGCGTCCGCCAGCGACGTCGTGCTGGAAGCGCTGACCCTGCTGGCACGACGTGAGCACGACCGTGACGCGGCCCTTGATGAGATCCGGCGCGAGATCCAACTGGGCATCGATCGTATGGACACCGTAAAAGTCATTCACGACCGCGAAGGACAGTCCTGGGCTATACGGGGCACCCGACGTCGATCGCGCTGGAAGCGCTGGGCGCGGAGACGGTGTCCCGTTGAAGCCGTTTCACCCTTGACAACCATGCCGACGCGCCGATAATGCTCACTGAGTGCGCTTATCGTCATTTACGGAGGAACCCCATGTCTTGTCCCGTCCGTCGCACGGCATTCAACGCAGCGTTCGCGTGCAGTCTCGTCGTCTGGTTCGCGGGCGCGGCAGTTGCGCAGATGGTTGGCGGCGGAATTCAAGGAACCGTCAAGGATGCGCAGCAGGCAGTACTGCCGGGCGTAACTGTCGTGGTGCGCAACGTCGGGACCGGCGCATCCTACGAGCAGACCACAGATCGGGCCGGGCACTTTCAGGTGCCTGCCCTTCCCCCTGGTGAATACGAGGTGCATATCTCGTTGACAGGCTTTCGACCGGTGGTCAACCGCGGCATTCGCTTGACCGTCGGACAGGTCGCCGTCCTGGACACCTCGCTCGAGCTCGGGCAAATTGCGGAAGCGATCGAGGTGCGCGCCAATGCGGTCGCGGTGAACCTGACGTCGGGCGCGGTCAGCGGACTGGTCGGTGAGCGAGAGATTAGAGATCTCCCGCTCAACGGACGGTCATTCCAACAGCTCGCCCTGCTGCAGCCGGGTGTGCAGGCCGCACTTGCCGCCGGCAACGACGTCGTGGGCGGGCGCACGCCAAAAATTTCCATCAACGGCGCCCGGCCGGAGCACAACAGTTTTCTGCTCGACGGCACCGACATCAACAACGTCTATAACAAGACGCCGGGCTCGGCGGCCGGCGTGCTGCT
>JANLVM010000856.1:0-9856 GCA_031364015.1 Gemmatimonadaceae bacterium | reverse complement strand
CACCGGTCGCGCGCGCGCCAAGATGCACCAAATGCCAGTCGGTTGGTGAGCCGTTGACATCGGCTGAGTACTGCGCCATCGGTGAAACCACGATCCGATTGGCAAGCGTGACGCCACGCACCGTGAACGGCGTGAAGATGGCTGGCGGTGCAGTGGACTCGGGCGGCACCAGCACACCCGATTGCTGTGCGAACCAGCGCTCAAACGCTGCCACGTACGCGGGGTCGCGAAGGCGCAAGTTCTCATGCGAGATACGCTGCGAGCGCGTCAGCAGCGAATAGGCAAACTGCTCGGGTGCCAATCGCGCGTACCGATCGACATGCTCGAACCACTCGGTGGAATTGCGCGCGGCATTTTGCAGTTTGAGCACCTCGACCGAACGCTCGACCTGATAGCGTGCCAGGGCCGCGGGCAGATTCCCTGCGTGGGCCGCGATGTGCACGTCGAGCGCGATCGCATCCTCCAGGGCGAGCTTGCTCCCCGAGCCAATGGAGAAATGCGCCGTGTGCGCCGCATCGCCCAGCAGCACCAAGGGCACGCGCCGTGAGCCGGCGTCAATCCAGTGCACCCATTCCGCGCACGTGACGCGCGGGAAACGCACCCACTGCGCCGAGCCACGCAAATGCGCGGCGTTGCTCCAGAGCGGTGCGCCATCCAGCAGGTCGCGAAACAGCGTGGCGCAGAAGTCGCGCGAGTCACTATCGGACATGCTGGCAATACCAGCGTGCTCCCAGACGTCATGCGGTGCCTCCACGATGAACGTGCTGGTCTCGCCGTCAAACTGGTAGGCGTGTGCCTGAAACCAGCCCCCGGGCGTCTCGGCGAACGCAAACGTGAAAGCATCGAATCGGCGCGGTGTCCCCAGCCAGACGTAGCGACAGCGGCGCAGGTCGATATCGGGACGGTACGTGCTCGCAAACCGTTCACGGATACGGCTGTTGAGGCCGTCGGCGACAATCACCAGGTCGGCACTTTCAGAGACGACGGTGGCGTCGATCGTGTCGACCGAGACCTCGTGCTCGAACGAGAGGCGCACGCCCACATCGCGGCATCGCTGCTGCAGGATGGCCAGCAGCGCTTTGCGACCAATGCCGCTAAAGCCGTGGCCTCCCGACCGAATGGCGCGCCCGGCGAAGTGAATCTCGATGTCGTCCCAGTGGTGCAGCGCCTGCGCGATGGCGGCGCCACTTTCGGGGTCGGCGAGCGCCAGGTTAGCGACCGTCTGGTCGGAGAGTACCACGCCCCAGCCGAACGTGTCATTGGGACGGTGCCGCTCCATCACCGTCACGATCGTGTTGGGATCACGACGCTTCATGAGAAGCGCCGCATACAATCCTCCCGGCCCTCCACCAACGACCAACACATTCACGCGATGCTCTCCACAGGTGGGAGCTGCATGGTACGGGGAATTCCTTCAAATATCAAGCAATGTACGGGGCGACGGGGGATTTTGCTTCCGTCGCCGTGCGGTCGAATCGGGCACGAAGGTGAACGGCAGTTGTAGCACCTGCTGCACCGCCTTCCCCTGACGAACCGCCGGCACGAATCGTTGCGCGGCCAACGCACGCCGCACGGGCTCAACCAGATCGCGGTGCGTGGTCGTCACAGCGCTGTACGACTCAATGATCACGGTACCGTTGGCGCTCACGATAAACTCGGCCAGCAAGCGCCCCGGCGCGCGCGCTTCGTAGAGCGAATCGGGATACTCCGGAAGGATGACACTCATCGAGTCGATGCGCGCGACTGTATCGACGTCGCCTGCCGTATACACTTTCAGCTCATCAAGGAGTCTGGCGATCTGCGCCGCCGGTGATGGCTCGCCCTTTTTTCGTTTTGGCGCGCTGGCTTTCCGCGGTTCGCCTTGGCGCGTCCAGAGCAGGATGGTGCCGCAGGAGCTGCTCGCGCGCTGATTGCCCTGAAACTCGACGGGCACACTCGCCGTGCTGTAGACCTCGACACCATCGAACGACATCGGATCGAGCACGTCGAGGTCGATGTCAGTGGAGAACAGGCCTTGTCCGTCCAGCCAGACCAACGGATTGCACCGACTGCCGCGGATGCGCACGCTGTTGGATTGCGGGCGCGAATTGATTCGGACGCCGGGGATGCCGCGCAAGAGATCAGTCAGATTGAACGGCGCCCGCCGTTCAATATCGGCACGCGTGAAGAATCGACCGCTTCCGGTGGCTTGTCGACGATAGAAGCCGGCCATCGGACCCTGAATATTCCGTCGACCGAGCACGGTGACGGGCGCGAGGTCGACCGCCACGCGTTCCATCGTCATGACGGTGTCCAGCGTCTTGCCGGACGAGGTCACGATGAGCAGGGAATCGGGTCGGTACCCGATGCGTCGTACGCGCAGCCACACGTTCCCTGCGGCGACTCGCGTCACGACGAAGAGACCGCGCTCGTCCGACTCAAGCCACGGATCGGTGGCCACAATGCGAAGTTGCGCGCCATCCAATGGTATGCCACCGACCGAGCGCACTTGCAGCCGGACGGCGCCCGATTCCGATGGCCCGCTCTGCGCGTACGAGGCACGGCTCAGGCTGGGCAGGCAGGCCAACAGCCCGATCAGGCGAACGTGCGGGATGACTCGGCGAGGATCCATGCAACCGCGAATGAGGGAACTTTACGATAGCGTGAGGAGACGGCCGCGACCAGCAGGCTCGGCGGTGCCCGACTACGAAATTGGCTTCTTCCCCTTGAGCGGCGGTACGTAGACAGGCGGCAAGCCAAGCTCCACCAGCAGCGAATTCAACGTCTTGATCTCAGTCGACTCGAGCTGCTGCAGGCGCTGCAACTGCACGTCGATCTTTCCACCCAGGTCGTCCAGAATCTCCCCGTGCTGTTTCGTCGGCGCGGCCTCCTGACCCAGCACTTGCGAATTCAGCGAGAGCATCATGTTGTACAGCTTGATCGGGAAGTGCAGCGTGGCCTGATCGTCGTGGTTGAACCAGTCTACGAGTTCGGTGCGCACGACTTCCAGATGATCACGTACGGGCTTTGCGGCGTCCTTGACCCGCTTGGCGTAGTCTTGCTCCGAGGAATGCTTCACGCGCACGTCAATTTGCTTCTGCAAATCTTCAATGCGATCGAACGACTCGACGATGCTGTTCAACCGGTCCTGCACCTTGATACCCAAATCGAACGTTTGCTGCAGGTCGGCGGTGGTGGCGTCGAGTCGCGGGTCCAGCGTGATTGTGAACGGCTGCGTCAGCGTGTCCTTGCCCGCAATAAGCCGCACCCGATACTCCCCAGGCACAGCGGTAGGCCCGTTCAGCGTTCCCATGTCGTTGACCACGGTCGGGATGCGCCTGGCGTCGGCATAGCGGAGATTCCACCAGAATCGGTTGCTGCCGGCGCGCGTCGTAACAATGGAATCGGAGGCCTGGTACGCCATCGAATCAATGGGCACCGTGAATGTAGAATCGGTGTTCTTCTTGCTTTTGAATCGGCGCACCACCGCGCCGCGCGCATCGAGAAACTCCAGCGACACCGTGTCCTTCGGGGACGCTTTGAACCAGTAGTCCACCAGGACGCCGTCGTACGGGTTTTCGCCCACGCCACGACCCGCGCCGTGCCCGCCCGCAAAGCGGTACGCCACGCTCGGCCGAAACAGGTGCGTGGCCTTCACGGTCACCGAGTCGTGCATCTGCCGCAGCAGTGCGATATCGTCCAACGCCCAGAACGAACGACCATGCGTGGCTACGACCAGGTCGTTGCCGTGCACGCGCAGATCACGCACGCTCGAACGCGGCAGGTTGAGTTGCAGCGTCTCCCACTTCGCCCCATCGTCGAACGAGACGTACACGCCGATTTCAGTGGCGGCAAACAGCAGCCCGCGCCGTACCACGTCCTCGCGAATCGAGCGCGCATAAGCGCCCATGGGGATACCGGCATCAATCCGAGTCCAGCTTTTGCCGTAGTCACTGGTTTTGTAGAAGTACGGACGGAAGTCGTCGAGCTGATAGCGTGTTGCCGACAGATACGCGACGGCCGGGTCGAAGCGCGACGGTTCGATCCCGGTGATGCGTGTATGCTTTACCATCGCCTTGGGCGTCACGTCGTCCCACGATGTGCCGCCGTTCCGCGACAGATGCACGCGGCCGTCGTCCGAACCGGTCCACAGCAGCCCCTTCGAAGTCGGTGACTCGGCTAACGCATAAATCGTGGCGTACCATTCGGTGCCGGTCATGTCCTTGTGCACTGGGCCACCGCTCGGCCCCATGGTGGCGGTGTCCGCGTAGGTCAGATCGGGGGAGATTTTCGCCCAACTTCGCCCCTCGGTGGTGGAGCGCCACAGATGCTGTGATGCGGCATACAGCACCGTCGGATCGTGGGGCGAAAGCATTACCGGGAACGTCCATTGGAAACGGTTCGGGACGTCCTTCACGGCGATACCGTCGTAATTGTTCAGCCAGACGGCGATGTCGCGCGACTGTTGCGTGCGATTGTCATGACGCGACAACATGCCCGTGTAGCAGCCACCGTACGTGATACTGGGGTTACGCGGATCGATGGCGATGTGTGCGTTTTCGCAGCCCGCCACTGGCCACCAGTCGCGCTCACCAATCGAGCCGAAATCCGACCGCGACGTGATCGATACGGTGCTGTTGTCTTGCTGGGCACCGTAAATGCGGTAGGGCCACTGGTTGTCGGTGATGACATGATAAAACTGCGAGGTCGGTTGGTTGTTCATGGCCGACCAACTCTTGCCACCGTCAAGCGAAACCGTCGCCCCGCCATCATTGCCGTTGATTAAGCGATCGGAATTCTTTGGGTCGACCCACATGATGTGCGTGTCGCCGTGCGGGACACGATTTCTGGTAAACGTCCGTCCTCCGTCTATCGACTTCCATACCTGCAAGTTCATCACCCAGACGGTGTTCTCGTTGTTGGGGTCGGCCGTGATCGCCGAGTAGTACCACGGTCTCACCTGGAACTGCTGCTGGCCGTTGGTGCGCATCCAACTCTCGCCTCCATCGTCCGAACGGAAAATGCCACCCAGCGTGTCCTTGGCCTCGACAGATGCATAAATGCGCCGCGGGTTCGCCGGTGACACGGCGACGCCGATCTTTCCGATCAGCGCCTTCGGCATTCCCGGCTTGTTGGTAAGCTCGGTCCAGGTATCACCGGCGTCGGTCGACTTCCACAATCCGCTGCGACCGCCTCCCGCGTCCATGCCCCACGGCGAGCGCTGGAACTTCCACATGGCCGCGTACATGATTCGCGGATTGGTGGGATCGATGGAGAGATCGGTGGCGCCGGTCGAGTCGTTGATGAACAAGATCTTCTTCCAGGTCTTGCCACCGTCGATGGTGCGAAACACCCCGCGCTCGGGGTTGGGTCCGAACGCATGCCCGATCGCGGCGACGTAGGCGACATCCGGATTGTTCGGATGTACGCGAATGGTGGTGATCTGGTGTGTGTCGGTGAGACCCAGGTGCTGCCAATTCTGGCCGCCATCGGTCGAGCGATAGACACCGCTACCGTAGGTCAGATCTTCACGCAGCTGCGACTCGCCCGTACCCACGTACAGCACGTTCGGATCTGACGGCGCAACCGTGATCGCGCCGACCGAAGAAATGTCCGATTTGCCATCCGTGATGTTGTCCCACGTCATGCCCGCATTGCTGGTCTTCCACACGCCGCCGTTCACTGAACCCATATAGAACAGCAGCGGTTTGGTCGGATCGCCGGCGACGGCATCCACTCTTCCGCCGCGGAACGGTCCCACGAGACGCCAGCGCAGCGCCTTGAAGCTGTTGTTCGTGGCACTTGGGTCGGAGTAGAGCTTCGGGTTGTACGCGGGCGGCGTGTTGGGAGCCGCTGCGGTCACGCGTTGCGCGTGTGCCAACGAGACTGGCGTGAGGCCATGTGTCGCTGACGCGACGATAGCAACCGTGAAGAGGGTACGACGCAGGGCGAAAGTACTCATGTGTGCATCAACGCAAGGAATGTGAGAAGAGTGACGACACGGTGAACGTGTTATCGCTTACGAGGTGTGGCGCTACGAAGCTCGGCGACGGCCGCGCCATCCTTTCGCGGATCGGATGCGCCAGAATTCACGCCAGAGGTGAAGTTGCGCTGCACGGCTTGCCCGGCGCCCATCCGCGTCGACGAAAAATCACCACGCATGACGATCTCGTGACCACGGGCGGCCAATGCGTTGCGCGTCGCGTCGGGAATGCGTGATTCGACATTCACGTCGCAGCCGTCAAATGTTTCCTTGGAAAATCGCGGCGCATCGAGTGCACCCTGCACGTTCATGCCAAAATCCACGATGTTGGACACGAACTGCGCATGCGCCTGTGCTTGATTCCATCCACCCATTATCCCGAATGCGATGCGCACATCGCCCTTTTCCATGAACGCCGGAATAATGGTGTGTAGTGGCCGCTTACGGCCCGCCAGCACATTCGGGCTGTTCGCCGCCAGCGTGAAGCCCCCACCGCGATTGTGCAGCACGAAACCCGCGCCACCCACCACCAATCCCGACCCAAATCCAACGGAGGCATAGTTACTCTGGATGAGCGAGATCATGTTCCCCTCGCGGTCAACGACACTAATGTAGGTCGTGCCATTGTCCGTTCCGCTCGCCGGTCCGGCGCTCACGTGACAGATGGCGCGTTCGGCGTTGATCAGCGCCGCGCGTTTGGCCGCATACGTTTTCGACCGCATCGCGTCAACGGGAATCGTGGCGAATCGCGGGTCGGCGGCGTACTGCTGCATGTCCGCGTAGGCGAGTTTCTTCGCTTCGATCATCAGGTGCAGCGCGTTCGCGGAGTTGTGGCCCGCCGCACCGAGCGGGAACGATTCCATGATATTCAACATTTCGAGCGCCGCGATGCCTTGGCCATTCGGCGGCAGCTCGTACACGGTCCACCCGCGGTACGTCGTGGAGATCGGGTCAGCCCATTCGCTGTCAAACGCCGAAAGGTCGGCCGCCGTCATCGTGCCGCCGTGGCTTTTCGAGGTGGCCAGAATCTTCTGCGCGACGGCGCCACGATAGAACGCGGACGTGCCACCGGCGGCGATCTGCCGGTAACTCCACGCCAACTCGGGATTGCGGAAAATCTCGTCAACCTTCGGCGCGCGCCCGTCAATGAGATACGTTCGGGCGGTTGGTGGGTCGGCCCGGAGCACTTGTTCGCTATCGCGCCAGTACACGCTGACGACTTCGCCCACGGGAAAGCCGTTCACAGCGTAACTAATCGACGGCGCGAGCACCTGGGCGAAGGACTTGCGACCAAACCGGGTGAGGAGCTTGTCCCATCCATTCACGGCGCCGGGCACCGTGACGCTGTTGATGCCGCGACCTGGCATGGTCGAGATGCCTTGTGCTTTCAGATAGTCCGCCGTGAGCCCCGCCGGAGCCCAGCCCGAGGCATTGAGTCCGTGCAACGTGCCCGTCTTCGCGATGTACACGATCGCAAAGAGATCGCCGCCGATGCCGTCGTTCATGGGCGCCACCAGGCCCATCATCGCGTTGACAGCCACTGCGGCGTCGATGGCGTTCCCACCGTGTTCGAGGATGCGCGCGCCAACTTGCGACGCGAGCACGCTTTCGCTGGCCACCACACCCAGCGCCGACGAGACCATCGAGCGGGATTGGGAGCGATCTTGCGCGTCAAGGCGCGCGAGGGGAAGCGCGAGTACGGCGGCGCTGAGCAGGATGTGGTGTGACGTGGACATCGGTGAGGCTCCCGGTCAATCGGACGAAAGAGGACACGCGACCGAAAGATGCACCGCAGATTGTGATTCGCATAACAACCGGCGCGTTCGACCGGTCCGACGCCGCCAGTTCGGTGTGTGTCGATTGACATAGGGGTAGGGGGTATATATCATGAAACACGTCGGTTCCCCGGCGCCTCGCTTCCCGGTGAATCCAGGCAGCCGGCGAACGTACTTCGAACACACGAGAGGACTGTTCAATGACACAGCTCACGATGCAAATCAGTGGCATGTCCTGCGGCCACTGCGTCGGTGCCGTGACCAAGGCCCTTCAAAACGTGAATGGCGTGGCGGTTAATACGGTGGCCATCGGATCCGCCACCATCAGTTACGATGCGACAAAAACCTCGGCCGAGCAGATCAAAGACGCCGTCGAAGACGAAGGCTATGCGGTGACGTCGGCAGCATGACCGCCACCGAGTCGCTGGTGGTGATTGGCGGCGTGGCTCTCATCGCGTGGATTAACTGGTACTTCTTTCTCGCGGGGCGTTCCCGCGCCCGCAACGAGTCGTCGGCCGACTGATGGGCGCAACCGCTCAGGAGACCATCCGGATTCCGGTGACGGGAATGACGTGCGCTGCCTGTCAGTCGCGCGTGCAACGGACACTGCAACGGCAGCCGGGCGTCACCGATGCGTCAGTGAATCTCATGATGCAGAACGCGACCATCACCTTCGACCCGCAAGCCATCTCGCCGACCCAACTGGTCGACGCGATTCGGGAGACGGGCTACGGCGCAGAGCTGGCCTCACCCACCCAAACCGCCTTCGAAGAACAGGACGCGCGCGATCGGTCGACCGATGAGGAGTTCCACGCGCTACGCACCAAAGCCATCGCCAGCGCGATCGTGGGGGTGCTGGTGATGGTGCTTTCCATGCCACTCATGAGCAGTGCAGCGTCGGGCATGCATGGAGCCGGCAGCGCCGTGGTGGCGGACCCGTTCATGCGCTGGGTCATGAACGACATGGATCCCGCGCTGCGCGCCGTAGCGCCGTGGTTGTATGCGCTCCCGCCGCAGGGTCTCTCGTGGGGCCTGCTGCTCATCACCCTGGGGGTGATGGCGTGGGCGGGTCGTCTCTTCTACACGCGTGCCTGGGCCGCATTCCGACATCATTCCGCCGACATGAATACGCTGGTCGCCGTGGGCACCGGTGCGGCGTTCGTGTACTCCGTGATCGCCACTGTGGCGCCGCAGTTCTTTGTGAGTCGCGGCGTCACGCCCGACGTGTACTATGAGGCGGTCGTTATCATCATCGCGCTCATCCTCACCGGCAACATGTTTGAGGCGCGCGCCAAGAAGCAAACGTCGTCGGCGCTTCGATTGCTCGTCAATCTCCGACCCAAGACCGCGCGCGTAGCGCGTGATGGCAAGGAACTGGATATACCGGTAGAGCAGGTGCTCCACGATGACGTGCTGATTGTGCGCCCCGGAGAGCGCATCCCCGTTGACGGAGCGATCATTTCGGGTGAGAGCGCGGTGGACGAAAGCATGCTCACCGGCGAGTCGCTCCCGGTAGCGAAGCACGCCGGCGATCTCGTGATCGGGGCGACTATCAATCGAACAGGCGCGTTTCGTTACCGGGCGACGACCCTCGGATCGGACAGCGTGCTGGCGCAGATTGTGAAGCTGATGCGCGACGCGCAGGGATCGCAGGCACCGATTCAGCGGTTGGCTGACCGTATCTCGAGCGTCTTCGTGCCAGTGGTACTCTCGTTGGCGGTCGTCACGTTTATGGTGTGGTTCCTCGCTGCGGAGCAAGCACCCGGTGTGCGCGCCTTTGCGGCGTCGGTCGCCGTACTCATCATCGCGTGTCCCTGCGCCATGGGTCTGGCCGTACCAACGGCGGTCATGGTGTCAACCGGCAAGGGCGCAGCACTTGGCGTGCTGTTCAAAGGCGGCGAAGTCCTCCAGCGCGCTGGTGACATCACGACCGTGGTACTCGACAAGACCGGCACGGTGACTGAGGGTCGCCCCACGGTGACCGACGTCGTGGCCGCGCCGGGGGGAGCCTTCAACGACGAACACGCGACCGATAGCCATTCAGTGGACGATCTCCTCGCGCTCGCGGCGTCGTTAGAAACACTGAGCGAGCACCCACTGGCCGACGCGATCGTGCGCC